>DASXAI010000158.1:0-34244 GCA_036406775.1 Acidimicrobiales bacterium | reverse complement strand
CCACTTCATCCAGGAGTGGATGGAGTCGGTCGGCGAAGGCGTGCCGGGATACGTCACGCCGAAGGTCGCCATCGGCGCCGTGGTCGGCAACGACCGGGGCGAGATCCTGCTGGTGAAGCGGGCCGAGTCAGGGGTGTGGCTGTATCCGACCGGATGGGCCGACATCGGGTACTCGCCCGCCGAGGTGGCGGTGAAGGAGGTGGCCGAGGAGACCGGCATCCAGTGCGAACCGGTGCGGGTGTTGGCGGTCATCGACGGCATGCGCCTCGGGTTCACCCGCTTCGGCATGTACATGGTGGTTTTCCACTGCCGCGCCCTCGGCGGCGAGCTGCAGGCCCACCCGCTCGAGACGGCCGACGTGGGCTGGTTCGCGTCCGACGCCCTCCCGTGGCCGACGGCGGGCGTCGACTGGTGGGGGCCGCTGGCCTTCGCCGCCATCAAGGGGGAGCCGGTGGAGACGGCGTTCGACGCACCGCGCCAGCCGGTCTGGCGCCCCGACCTTCCGCCGAAGTAGGCCGCTCCCTTTCGGCGACGTGACGGTTTTGCACGTGTGTGGCGTGCATTTCCGTCACATCGGCGGCCGGGTCAGGCGCCGCCTTCGAGTTGGGCGCGCAACTCGGCGACGATCGAGGTCTGTCCGGACGACCGCTCCCACTGGTCGCCGACGCGATCGTGGTTGACGACGCCGTAGGCGTCCGGCGCGATGCCGAGCACGGCGGTGCACGCCGCCACGAGCGGCGCCGGCTCGAGCTCGTCGCCGTAGGCCGGAAACGCCTCGAGCCCTTCCCACAGGGTGTCGATGGCGGCCGGCGGGTCGGTGTCGGTCCGCAGGGCGTAGACCACGGTGGCGAGGAGCTCGTGGGCGTCGACGCCGGCGGGCCGCCGGAACGAGGCGACGGGGTGGAGCCGCCACTCGAGTACTTCGCCGCCCGGCCCGTCGTCGCGCAACCACACCTGCGCGCCGTTCAGGTAGGCGTCGACGGGCTCGCCGAAGCGCTCGTCGAGGGCCAAGAGCAACTCGTCGGTGACGCGCCACAACGCGGTCGCCACCACTTCGGGCATGCGTCAGTCCCGACCCTGGTCGCGCAGGAAGCGCTCGACGTCCTCCACGAACCGCTCCACGGTGGCGTCCTCGGCGACGGGGTCGGCCGGTTCCTCCTCGTCCTCATCCTCGTCGTCGGCGTAGGTCTCGAGCCGGCTCACGTAGCCGGCCAGATCGTCGTCACTGGCGACCAGTTCGGCGACCTCCGTCTCGTACTCGGTCACCGCCGCATCGAGGGCACCGGGCGCGGCCGGTGTCCCCACGATGGCCGCCGCCCGTTCGACGAGGGCGAGCGCCGCCTTCGGTGACGCGATGCCGGGTGCGTAGGCGGGCACGGCGGCCCACAGCGACGCCGAGGCGAGCCCGGCTCGGCTGCAGGCGTCGTTCAGCGCCCCGAGGATGCCGGTGGGTCCTTCGTAGCGGGAGCGGGCCAGTTGGAAACGGTCGATGAGAGCCTGGTCGGTGGCGGTGCCGATCATCGACACCGGCCGGGAGTGGACGACGTCGGCGAGGAGGGCGCCCAGCGTGAGTACCAGCGAGGCGTGCTGCTCCTTGGCGATGTCCGTGATCTCGCCGCAGAACGTGCGCCACCGCAGCTGGGGCTCGGCCCCGACGAGGAGCAGGACGTCACCGCCCGGGGTCGACGCCGCCCACAGTTCGTTGGTGGGCCAGACGATCTCCCGGGTGAGCCCGTCGACCAGGCGGACCTGCGGCCGGGTCGTGCCGAAGTCGTAGAACTCTTCCGGATCGATGGCGGCGACCTTCTCGGCCCGCCACACCTCGATGAGGTGCCGGATCGCCGACGAGGCGGCGTCGCCGGCGTCGTTCCAGCCCGTGAAGGCGGCCAACAGGTACGGATCGTGCAGCGTGGGACGGGAGGACCACTGGACGTGCTCCATCGCCAGCACGCTACCGGCGTGCCGTCGACCAGTGGTTCGTCGCGCCCGGTCTCCTCGCCCCACCGTTTCACGCTGGTTTATCGACGTGGGGCGTCGTTTTTCTGGCGTGAAACGGGAGAGGCCCGGCGTCGAGCCGCCGCCACCATCCCGTCCATCCGCGCCGCCAGCTCCTTCTGCTGTCGCGACCCGAGGTAGGCGCGCCCCGCGTAGCGCGCTTCGTACTCGGCCACCCGATCGGGCAGGGCGCGCTGCATCCACTGCATCCAGTGCTCCCGCACGCCGGGCCGCAGGTGCAGGTACATCGCCGAGATGAAGGTCGCCCCGGCGTCGACGCAGGCCTCCGCCACTTCGGCCAGTTGGTCGTCGTGGTCGGACAGCCCGGGCAACACCGGCGCCACGAGGACGCCGCACGGGATGCCGGCCTCGTTCAGTCGAGCCACCGCCTCGACGCGTCGGCGGGGATGGGGCGTGCCAGGTTCGGTGAGGCGCCACACGTCGGGATCGAGGGTGCCGATGGAGAAGCTGGTGCGAACGTCGGTGCGGACGGCCGCCGCCTGCAACAGATCGAGGTCGCGCAGGATCAGCGTCGACTTGGTGAGGATGGAGAACGGGTTGGCGGCCTCGCCGAGGGCGGCGACGATGCCTTGCGTCAGGTGGTACTTGCCCTCGGCCCGCTGGTACGGGTCGGTGTTGGTGCCCATGGCGATGGCGTGCCCACCCCACCGCGGCGACGCCAGCTCGGCCCGTACGCGCTCGACCGCGTTGACCTTCACGACGATCTTGCGGTCGAAGTCGTCGCCGATGCCGAACCCCAGGTAGTCGTGCGTCGGCCGCGCGAAACAGTTGTGGCTGACCACGCCGTTGGCGATGAAGTCACCCGTCGTCGTCGTGATGTCGTACATCGGAAGCTCGAGCCCGACGGGTTCGACGGCCTTGACCCGCAAGTCGGCCTTGTTCTTGATGGCCTGGCCGACGATGGCGCGCTTTCGGCTGATGGCGGGATCGACGGTGTGGAAGAAGCGAATGTGTTCGCAGATCCCACCGGGCACACGTAGGCAGCAGACGCCGTTCGCACGTACCGGCTCCACCACGACGCGGAAGCCGAGCGACATCAGGCACCCCCCGATCTCGGCCAGTATCCGCTGGTCCTTGTTCGACATGCGCAGGATGCCGCGGCTGTAGCTGCCCTCGGCGTCGAAGATGCCGGCCAGGAATCCACGTCGCCACGCCGTGGTCGGAGCCTCCGGCCACGCGATGAGCGACTCGACCTTGGCCACGGCGCCCGCGCTCTGGCAGCGGATCGCTCGCATCGGCCGGCGGGTCTCACTGCCTTCTCCGAAGGCGAACTCGCCCGTCTCCACCCCAAAGGACGCGAGGTAGTTTCGGGCGCGGAGCAACGCTTCGTCGTCAGCAAGGGCGAGACGGAATCGGTGGAAGACGTCTCGGCGCTGGCGCGACGAGTACTCGTAGTGCCCGATGGGCCCGTCGCCTCGGATCATTCCGGACAGGTAGCCGCGTCGGTAGTCGGCGTCGATGGCCGGCGGCGCAACGAAGGCGCCCGTGCCCAGGAGCTCATCGTTCAACGTCAGGTGGGGTCGGCGTCTGGCACCCTGCTCTGCGCCTGTGACGTGCTTCCAACCCCGGCCGGTAAGGAAACGGTGGTCACCGCTGGCGACGAGCTCGGTCCCGTCGGCGAGCGTCACTCGATAGGCCTCTCGCCGGCTCGCGAACCGATCCAACACGCGGCTCGGCACGAACCGGCGGTAGCGTCCGTGGCGTTCCGTGCCGACGACTACGTCGTCCGGCTCGAGCTCGACGATCGGCCGCACCGTCCCGTCCGCCATCAGCACTGGTGTGTCGCCGAGGACGCAATAGACACAGGCATGGCTGCAACCTCGGTAGGCGTTGATCGTGTGGCTGAACGGCATGCGGCTCGAGGCCGGCACCTGGTTGATCACAGTCCGGGCGCGGACGTGGAAGAACTCGAGGCCGCGGAACTCGCCCCGGCCCACATGCCGGTCGACCAGCTCCTCGTCCCGGAACAACGTCCCTTGCGGATCGTCCTCGACGGTGCGCCACCGCAGCACGTCCCGAGTATATCGAACGTACGTTCGCTAGGCAAGGGGGCACGGAATTGCCCGGAAGGCGGGCAGTTTCGTGCCTCGTTGAGGTCGGCCTCGCCCGGCGCCCTAGCTAGCTGAAGTCGGGGCGGCGGTAGTAGTTGGCGCCTCCGCCGACGGCGAGCACGTCGTCGAGCCAGTTGCCCTCGTACACGTCGTTCGGTCCCTGGATGAGGTCGGGCTCGGTGGCGCCCGGCGGCGTGGTGACGAACGTCCACGCCTGGCGCTTGTACGTCCAGTTGTCGGGGAACAGCCGATGCGCCTCCCGCCACCACGGAATGGCGGCGTCGTTGCCGACCGTGCGCCACAGGTGCTGGCCGAGCTCGAAGGCGGCGGCGGCGCGGGCGTGCTCCACCGGGCGGTCACCGGATCGGGCCACGACCTCGTCGGGCGTGAGCACGAAGCGACTGGCGGCGCCGTTCGTCACCCAGTCGACGAGGGCGGACCGATAGTCGTCTGACGGGTCGTGGATCTGCTTGACCTCCGTCAGCATCTGGTGCAGGCGGTCCGGCAGGTTGTCGGGGATCTCGACGTCGCGCAGCGGGCTGCGCTCGACGGCGGCTTGCTCGGCCGGCCGCACCAGCATCCCCTGCTCGTCGATCCACACCGCCATCGGCACGTTGATGAATCCGAACAGCTCGTCGGTGACGTGGGTCGTGTCGATGAGGCTCGGATGCGTGAATGCCGCCGCCGCGATCCAGGGCCGGGCGTCGTCAGGGTTGACGTCGAGGGCGACGGTGACGACGGTGAGTCCTTGCGGCGACAGCTCGGCGTGCAGTGCCTGCCACCCGGGCAGGCTCAGGCGGCAGCCTCACCAACTGGCCCACGCCACGAGCAGCACCTTGCGCCCGTGGAGCGACGACAACTTGAACGGGTTGCCGTCGACCGTGATCAGTTCGGGATCAGCGGCCTCGGCCGACGCCAGCGCCCGGCCGCCGGACTCCGGCCCCAGCGCCCAGACGCCGTAGGTGTCGTCGTGCAGGAGCGGCATCCGGAGTCGCTCCGCTACCACGCCGACGTCCAACGTGCCGTCGCCACGATCGGCGCCGGGCGCCGGCACGCACATCTCGGCCTTGCAGAGGCCCTCGGGCTTGGCGACCCAACCCGTCCGCTCGGCGAAGGCGCCGGCGTCGACGACCAGCGAATCGAGGATCACGTTCCTGACCGTACCCTGGCGGGGTGCGCGCCTGGGCCGTCACCCAGCCGGGTCCGATCGACACCGGCCCGGTCGAACTCGTCGAGCGCCCGGTCCCGACGCCCGGGCCGGGCGAGGTCCGGGTCCGGGTCTCGGCGTGTGGCGTGTGCCGTACCGACCTCCACCTGGCCGAGGGCGACCTGACGCCGAAGCGGCCCGGCGTGGTCCTCGGACACGAGGTGGTCGGCGTCGTGGACGACCGCGGTCCCGGGGCCGACCGGTTCCGCACCGGCGAGCGCATCGGCATCCCGTGGCTGCGGCACACCGACGGGGTCTGCCGGTTCTGCCGTCGCGGCGACGAGAACCTGTGCGTGGCGCCCGGCTTCACGGGCTGGGACGCCGACGGCGGCTACGCCGAGTACGCCGTGATCGAGGAGGCCTACGCCTACCGCCTCCCCGACGTCTTCGACGACGAGCACGCCGCTCCGCTCCTGTGCGCCGGCATCATCGGCTACCGGGCCCTGCGCCGATCGCTGCTGCCGCCCGGTGGCCGCCTCGGCATCTACGGCTTCGGCGGTTCGGCCCACATCACGGCCCAGGTCGCCCTGCACGAGGGCGCCACGGTCCACGTGCTGACGCGGGGTGACGAGGCGCGCCGGCTCGCCCTCGAGCTCGGCTGCGCCTCGGCCGGCGACGCCTACGACTCACCCCCCGAGCCGCTCGACTCGGCCGTCCTCTTTGCGCCGGTGGGCGATCTCGTCCCGGTGGCGTTGCGCGCCCTCGACCGCGGCGGCACGCTGGCCATCGCCGGCATCCACCTCACGGACATCCCGCGCCTCCGATACACCGACGAGCTGTTCGAGGAGCGCCAGCTCCGCAGCGTCACCGCCAACACCCGCCGCGACGGCGAGGAGCTGCTCGCCCTGGCGGCGACCATCCCCATCCGGACGACCACCACGCCCTATCCGCTGGACAAGGCCTCGACGGCGCTGGCCGACCTCGCCCACGGGCGGGTCACCGGCGCGGCGGTGCTCAGGGTCGAGTGAGCGTGCGGGGATCGCGTGGGTACCCCTTGGTCGCGATGACGGCATCGGTCATCGGCGTGAGCAGACGGAGGAGCTGCTCGGCGTCGTCACCGAGGGCCTCGACGATGGGGCGCTCCTGGCGGTCGGTGCACAGCTCGACGTCGGCCCGCAGCGCCTCGCCGTCGACCGTGAAGGTCTCATCCTCCACGAGACCTCGCTCCCGCAGCCGCTCGACGGCGCCGTCGATCTCGTCCTCCGACCAGCCACGGGTCCGGACGTACGAGCGCAACGGGAGTCGCCACCACAACTCGGTGGTGATGTTGGCCTGGATCGGGTCGAGGCCGTGACCGACCCACGCGATGATGTGGCTGTCGCCCCTGTGCTCCCGCACCAGATCGCAGGCTCGCCAGAGGTCGCCGATCGGCGTGCCCGGGTAGCCGAGCGCGGTGAGGCCCGAGTACAAGGCGCGGCCCTCGCCCGGCGGGGCCGCGGTCGCCGCTCGCTGCAGGAGCTCCGTGGCTCTCGGCACGCCGGCCATGGCGTCGTCGTCGGCTCCCAGGATCCGAGTGAGACTCGCGACGGCGCCCTGTTCGCGAGCGGCCACCATGGCCGTGGCGTCGGCTCTACGGTGAGCGGCGTCGATACATTCCTTCACCAACGTCGGCTTGAACACGCCGAAGGCGGCCGCGACCACCTCGCCGGGGACGTCGCCCAGGCAGCCGCCGCGGCTGGCGAAGTAGCCGGGCCCGAAGCCCTTGACGCCGAGGCCTTCGTAGGCCGCAGCCGCCTCCGGAGCGAAGTACACGTTGGCGGCCAGCGGTTCCACCAGATCGCGCAACCGACGCGCCACCGAACGCAGGTCGTCGTCCCCCATGGCGACGCACAGTAGGAGAGGTCAGGTCGTGACCATCAATCGCATGAACCACGCGGTCCTGTACGTGCGGGATGCCGCTCGAACGTCACAGTTCTACGAGCAGGTGCTCGGCTTCCAACCCGTCAGCGTCGACGAGGCCGGCCGCTACGCCTTCCTCCGGGCGCCCGGGTCGGACAACCACCATGACATCGCCTTCTTCACCGTCGGCGCCCAGGCCGGACCGCCCACCGAGGGCCGTTTCGTCGGCCTCTACCACATCGCCTGGGAGGTGACCACGATCGAGGACCTGGCCTCACTGCGGGCTCGACTCCGCGAGGCCGGCGCGCTGGTGGGCGCTTCCGACCACGGGGTGTCCAAGAGCTTGTACGCCAAGGATCCCGACGGCATCGAGTTCGAGGTCATGTGGAGCGTGCCCAAGGAGCAGTGGGGTGAGGCCGAGCACGGTGCGGTCACGCAGCGCCTCGATCTCGACGCCGAGGTGGCGCGATACGGCTCGGGCTAGGCCCGGTGGGTCGCGCGAGCCGCCGCTAGTGTCGCCGGCCGTGCCCGAGCCTGCGATCGAGGTCGCCACCGCGGTCACGCCCGAACTGGTGACGGCGATGCGCGAACTGCTGCCGCAGCTGTCGTCGTCGGCGCCCCCGCTCACGGAGGAGCAGCTGGGCGCGATCATCGATTCACCGGCCACCATGCTGTTCGTCGCTCGGGTCGAGGGCCGCATCGTCGGCAGCCTCACGCTGGTGCTGTTCCGGCTGCCGACCGGAATGCGGGCCTGGATCGAGGACGTCGTCGTCGACAGCGCGGCCCGGGGCCACGGCGTCGGCGAGGCGCTCAACCGGGCCGCCATCGATGCCGCCGACGAACACGGCGCTCGCACCGTCGACCTGACCTCGCGCCCCTCACGCCAAGCCGCCAACCGGCTCTACCAACGGCTCGGCTTCAAAGCCCGCGAGTCGACCGTCTACCGCTACGGCGCCTGACCTTCAGGCGTCGTCGATGTCCTCGGCGACCTGGCGCACCTGCCAGTCGCGATCGTGGCGGGCCCGGGCCTGCGCCTCGTCGACCTCCGGCCCGTCGAACGGCGTAAGAGCGATCACGGCGCGGCGGCGAATGGCCGGCTTGTCCCGGGTGGCGGCGAGGATGGCCGGCAGCCCGGCCGGGTCGCCGATGGCGCCCAGGGCGGCGACGGCGGCCTCCCGCACGAGGGCATCGGGATGGTCGACGGCGAGCGCGGCGAGGCGGGCCACGATCTCGGGATCGGCGCGCTCCTGTTCGCCGCAGGCGAAAGCGGCCATCTCCACGACCGACGGATCTGGGTCGTCGAGCAGCGGCCCGGGCGACACGGCGCGGTGCCGGGCCGTCAAGTGAGCGGCACGGCGCCGCACCAGGGGCTCGGCGTCAGCGGTGGCCTGGAGCAGGGTGGCGTCGTCGAGCACGCCGATGCGGTCGAGGGCGCCCAAGGCGCTGGCCCGGACCTTGGCGTCCGGGCCGGCCAGGCCGGCGCGGGCGGTGGCCTCGTCGCCCCGATGGCCGGCGACGACGACGTCCCGGCGCCGACTCACTTGACGGCGTTGTCGAGCAGGAGGAACAGGCCGACCACAACGGCGGCGACACCGACGGCCAGCACGGCGCCCAGCACCACGCCGAGGATCCCCGCTCCGGTGATCGACGCCAGCCGCTGCCACCAGCGGGGCGGCTTGTAGCGGCGCACCGGCCGCTGCTCGACGGTCTGCACCATGGGCGGGCGCCAGGGGAGGGGCACCCCGCGCTTGGCGACGGCACGCCGTCTGGCAGGCTTTCTGTGGTCGACGGCGACGAGCAGGAGCACCGATGCTCCGGCCACGACCAAGGCCCAAATGGTCAGCGCTGAGGTCGACACGTGACAACGATGGTAACTCCGCCCCCTGTGATGCCCCCGGCACAGGCCGCCATGCCTCGGCGGCGCTGGTGGATCCCCCTGTTGGTCGTGGCCGCCCTCATCTCCATCGCGGTGATCGGCGCCTCGTTCATCCCGGTTCCCTTCGTCGCCTATGCCCCGGGCGACGCCCGCCCGACCAGTCCCCGCATCGCCATCGACGGGGTGAAGACGTTCCCGGTCAACGGCCAGGTGCTGTTCGTCACCGTCGGCCTGCCGAGGTTGACGGCGCTCGGCTGGCTGGTCGGGAAGCTCAACCCGTCGAAGGTCGATGTCTTCACCGAGCAGCAGGTCTTCGGGAGCCAGACCCCGGCGGAGAACCGCCAGGAAAACCTCAGGCTGATGTCGTACTCGAAGGACTTCGCGGCCTACGTGGCCCTGAAGCATCTCGGGTACCCCGTCACGGTCGACCACGGCGGTGTCGTGGTGCAGAGCCTGTGCCTGCAGACCGACGCCAACGGCACGTGCACCATGCCGTCGCCGGTGTCCGACAAGCTGAAGGTGAACGACGTCATCACGGCCGTCAACGGCACGCCCGTGAACGTGATCCCGGACCTGTCGGCGATCCTCACCGGCAAGCAGGTCGGCGATCCGATCACGCTGTCGATCACGCGTGACGGGCAGCCGATCACGGTGCAGTCGCAGCTGGTGCAGTCGAGCGACGGTCGGCCCATCGTCGGCTTCTACCCGAACCCGTCGCCGCCCGACAGCATCACCTTCTCCTTCCCGTTCAAGGTCGACATCGACTCGGGGCAGATCGGCGGGCCGTCGGCCGGCCTCGCCTTCACGCTGGGCCTGCTCGACGCGCTGACGCCGGGCGACCTGAGCGGCGGCGTGAAGGTCGCCGCCACGGGCACGATCACGCCGACGGGGAATGTCGGTGAGATCGGCGGGGTGAAGCAGAAGACCGTCGCCGTCATGCGCACGGGCGCCAAGGTGTTCCTCGTGCCCGCGTCCGAGCAGGCCGAGGCCGAGGCGGCGGCGCGGGGGAGCAACCTCAAGGTCGTCGGTGTCAACACGCTCGACGACGCGCTGAAGGAGCTGGCGTCGCTCGGGGGCAACGCCCTCGACCTCGGCCAGCCGGGAGCGGAGTTCAAACCAGCGGCCTGACCATGCCACTCGGCGACTGGGTCCGCCACCTACGCTGGCCCGATGGTCATGACTCCGTCGCGCGTTGACACGACGTCGCCGGCGTCGATCGCCGGTGCCGACTTCAGCATCCACCGCCGCGGTTACGACCGCGACGAGGTCCGGTCGTTGCTCGATCGCCTCGCCGGCGAGGTGCGCCGGTTGCAGGACGAGAACACACGGCTCGCCGACGAGCTGGCGGCCCTACGTTCCGAAGGCACCGCGCTCGACGAGGGCATGGTGGCCGATCTCCTCGGCGAGGAGGCGGCGCGGGTCCTGTCGACGGCGCGCGAGGCGGCCACGCAGATGAAGGCCAAGGCCGAGGAGGGCGCCGAGCGGCTGCTGCGCGAGGCCCAGGACGAGGCCACGCAGCGGCGCGAAGAGGCGACGCTCGACGCCGTCCGGATGCGCCAGGAAGCCGCCACCGACAGCGCCGCCGCGATCGAGGCGGCCAAGCAGGAGGGTCGCCAGATGGTGGCCGAGGCCCGGGCCGTCCGGGATCGCATGCTCACCGACCTGGCCCGGCGCCGCGACCTCGGACGGTCGCAGCTCGCTCGCCTGCGCGCCGACCGCGACCGGCTCATCGCCGTCTTCGAAGAGGCCGGCCGCACCGCCGACGACATCGTCGCCGATCTGCGCGCCGCCGCCCCCGATCCCTCCGACACCTCCGAGGTCGAGACCGTCGACGAGGCCGTGGCCGCCGTCGCCGCCGACGCCGCCGAAGCCGTGCCCCATTTCCCGCCTGTGGCGCCCGTTGGTGCGCAAACCGCCCCAGAACCCGACACACGCGAGGGCGAGCCGGCGGTGGCGATCCACCTGGGTGAGGGGCCGGCTCTCACGTATGCAGGCGAGCTCGACTCCGACGCCCCGGCCGAGCCGGATCAGCGTGACAGCGTCGACGATCTCTTCGCCAAGCTCCGCGCCGCCGGCCCGGCCACCGCCCACTCCACGCCAGTGGCGCCCGATGGTGCGGAAACCGCCCCGGAACCCGACACAAGCGATGAGCAGACGGAGATCGAGCCCGAGGCCGAGCCGGAGCTGGAAGCCCTCGACCCCGACGCGGCCTACCTCGTCGACCGGGCCGGCGCCCTCGACCCGATCCAACGGTCGATGGCCCGCAGCCTGAAGCGGGCCCTCACCAACGAGCAGAACGAGGTGCTCGACGCCCTGCGCCGAGCCAAGACGCCCGACGACGTCGCCCACCTCGACGCCCTCGTCGGCGTCGAGGCCGACCACGCCGAGCGCTATCGCTCCGCCATCACCGCCGATGTGCGGGCGGCTGCCCTCGCCGGCGCCGCCTCGGTCGGCCCGGACCGGGACGTGCCCTCGAGCGAGGTGCAGCAACAGGTGCTCGACGATGTCACGGCCGAGTTCGTGGTGCCGTTACGGGAGCGCCTGGCCAAAGCGCTCGAGGACGCCGGCGGTGACGCCGTCGAGGCCGGTGCCACGCTGCGGGCCGGTTACCGCGAGTGGCGGACGCAGCGCGCCGACGAAATCGCCGCCCATCTCGTGCTCGTCGCCCACGGCCGCGGCGCGTACGACGCCCTCGCCGCCGGCACGCCCATCCGCTCGGTCGTCGACCCTGAGGGGCCGATGTGCCCCGACGCCGACGACAACGCGTTGGCCGGCGTCATTCTGGCTGGTCAGCCCTTCCCGACCGGCCACTGCCACGCGCCCGCGCACCCGGGGTGCCGCTGCGGAATCGCCGTACCTGAGGGCTAGCCTCGCCCGCCGTGCGAGTGCCCTCGGAGCTGCCGCAGCGCAAGCGGCGCCGACGCCGGTTGTCGAACCGAGGGCGGATCCTCCTCATCGCCGCCGTCGTCCTCGTCGTCCTGCTGTTCCTGTCAGCACGGGGGATCGCCGGCTTCTACACCGACGAGCTCTGGTACGACGCCCTCGGTCAGACCGACGTCTTCTGGGGCGTCCTCGGCGCCAAGATCGCCCTCGCCGCCATCTTCACCGTGCTGTTCGCCGGGCTGCTGGTCCTCAACCTCTGGATCGCTGACCGGCTGGCGCCCCGCACCCGCGCCCCAGGGCCCGAGGAGCAGTTCATCGAGCGCTACCAGCAGATCGTGGGCCGGCGGGCCTGGCTCTTCCGCATCAGCATCGGTCTGCTGTTCGGACTGGTCGCCGGTATCCCGGTGTCGAGCCAGTGGAAGGACTGGCTCCTCTTCACCCACAGCGTGTCGTTCGGCCAGAAGGACGCCGAGTTCGGCGTCGACATCGGGTTCTACGTCTTCAAGCTGCCGTTCCTGACGTTCATCGTCGACTGGCTGTTTGCGGCGCTGGTCATCATCCTCGTCGTCACGGCGGTGGCCCATTACCTGAACGGCGGGATCCGCCTACAGGTGCAGGGCCGGCGAGTCACCCCGCAGGTGAAGCTGCACCTGTCCGTCCTGCTGGCGATCCTCGCCCTGTTGAAGGCGGCCGGGTACTGGCTCCAGCGTTACAAGCTCGTGACGTCGACTCGCGGCGTCGTCGACGGCGCCACCTACACCGACGTCAACGCCCAACTGCCGGCGATCAACCTCCTCTTCCTCATCTCCTTGCTGGCCGCGGTCCTGCTGATCATCAACGTGTGGCAGCGCGGATGGCGCTTACCGGTGATCGCCGTGGGCCTGTGGGGGCTCGTCGCCGTCGTGGCCGGAGCCGCCTACCCCGCCTTCGTCCAGCGCTTCCAGGTGCAGCCGGCGGAGTCGACGAAGGAGCGGCCCTACATCGAGCGCAACATCGCGGCTACGCGCGCGGCGATGGGTCTCAGCAACGTGGAGGAGATCCTGTACACACAGGATCCGATCGAATCGTCCGAATTGGCGCCCAATCAGGAGACGTTGCAGAACGTCCGCCTCATCGACACCGAGGCGATGGCCAGCACGTACCAGAAGCTCCAGGCGCTCCGCGGCTACTACCAGATCGACTCGCTCGACGTCGACCGCTACCAGGTCGACGGCCGCGAGCAACAGGTGGTGCTGGCCGCCCGAGAGCTGAACCCCACCGGCCTGCCCGGCAACACGTGGGAGAACCGGCACCTCGCCTACACCCACGGCTACGGGGTGGCCTTGGCGCCCGGCAGCCAGGTAACGAACACCGGCCAGCCGAACTTCCTCGACCCGACGACGCAGTCGAACACGGCGCCGTACCTCGAGCAGCCGGCCGTGTACTTCGGCGAGAAGCTGAGCGACTACGCCGTCGTCGCCACCAAGCGCAGCGAGATCTCCTACAGCGCATCGGGCCAGGACCAGCAGGTGAGCTACACGGGCACCGGCGGCGTCAGCATGGGCTCCACCGTCCGGCGCATCGCCTTCGCTCTTCGCTTCGGTGAGATCAACCTCTTCAGCTCGGGCCTCATCACCGGCCAGTCACGCATCCTCTACGTGCGCGACGTGCGGAGCCGTGTCCACCTGCTGGCGCCGTTCCTCGACTTCGACAGCAACCCGTATCCGGTGATCGTGAACGGGCAGCTCAAGTTCGTGATCGACGGCTACACCACCACGGATCAGTATCCGTACGCGCAGCGGGCCGACACCGACCAGTTGCCGTCGGGCAGTGGCCTCGACCACCGGTTCAACTACGTGCGCAACTCGGTCAAGGCCGTCGTCGATGCCTACAACGGAGACGTCACGTTCTATGTGATCGACCAGAGCGATCCGCTCGTCCGGGCCTGGTCGAAGGCCTTCCCCAAGCTGTTCACGCCGGGAGACCAAGCGCCGGCCGAGTTGAAGGCCCACTTCCGCTACCCCGACGATCTGTTCCGGGTCCAGACCAACGTGTGGGGCCGCTACCACATCCAGGATCCGGGCGACTTCTACCAGCGCAGCGACGCCTGGAACGTGGCGCAGAACCCGCCGAAGGAGCAGGAGTCGCGGGCCGCCGCCGTCGCCGCCAATTCGGTGGTTCCCGGCGCGGTTCTCCCCAGCACCCGGGAGTCGCGCGTGCCGCCGTACTACACGCTGATGGTGCAACCGGGGTCGAGCCAGCTCGAGTTCGTTTCGATGCGTTCCTTCGTTCCCTTCTCCGACGACGACTCGTTGAAGACGTTGTCGGCGTTCATGACCGTGTCGAGCGATCCATCCGACTACGGGAAGTTACGCGTCTATCGATTGAACAATCCGTTGCCACCGGGCCCGTCCTTGGCCGACTCGCAGATGAAGGCTCAGTTCGCCCAACAGTTGACGCTCATCGACCAGGCTGGCTCGCGGGTGACGTTCGGCGACGAGCAGATCCTCCCGATCGGCAACAACCTCATGTACGTCCGCACGTGGTACGTCCAGTCGACCGGCCAGACCGCGGTGCCGGTCGTGCGGCAGGTGTCGTTGACGTACGGGCAGTCGAGCTACCTCGGTGCCTCGCTCGAGGACGCGCTGCAGCAAGCGTTCGGCGTGCAGCTCGATCTCGGCACGGTGGTCGGCGGCGGCGTCATCACGCCGCCTGAGGCCACGCCGAGCGGCGATGGCAACGGCGCGACGACTACGGCGCCGGCGACGACCGCCGCTCCCGGTCCCTCGACCTCACCGCCGCCCGCCACCACGTTGGCTCCCGGTGCGGTTCCCAACATCGAGCAGCTCCTGCAGCAGGCCAACCAGGCGTACGCCGACGCCCAGACGGCCTTGAAGAACGGCGACCTCGGCACGTACCAGACCAAGATCAACCAGGCCTATCAACTGGCGGCGCAGGCGGCGTCGATCGCCACCAGCACCACCGTCACGGCCGCACCCGCGGAGAGCACGACCACCACGACCGCGAACGCCTGACCCACGAAGGTCATCCGTCGCGGCGGTAGCCTCGCCGGTGTTGGAGTTCGCCGTCCTCGGTCCCCTGGAGGTGCGCCGGGCCGGGGCCGTGGTGCCGCTACGACGGGGCCGGCCTCGGACGGCCCTGAGCTCGCTGCTGCTCCATGCGGGGCACGCCGTCGCCGCCGACGTCCTCATCGAGCAGTTGTGGCGCGACGACCTCCCGGGAAACGCCGCCAACGCGCTCCAGGTGAACATCTCGTACCTGCGCAAGGCACTTGATCTGCCGTCCGACGGGCCGGCACCCGCGCTGCGCACGATCGGCGGCGGGTACGTCCTCGACGTCCCGGCGGAAGCGATCGATGCGGCGCGGTTCGAAGCGGCGGTTGCCGCCGCCGGCCGACGCCTCGAGCAGCCCGCCTGGGAGTCGGCGCGAACGGCACTCGACCAACTCGGCGACGCCCTCGCGCTGTGGCGCGGCGAGCCGTTTCAAGACGTCGCCTACGAGCCCTTCGTGGACGCGGAGGTCCAGCGGCTCTACGAACTGCGGGCCACCGCACTCGAGCACACGGTCGAAGCCCGTCTGGCCCTGGGCGAGCACGACAGCGCCGTCGCGCTGCTGCGCCAGCTCGTGGCCGACTTCCCGCTCCGCGAGCGGTTCCGGGCCCAGCTCGTATTGGCCTTGTACCGTTCGGGCCGGCAGGCGGAAGCGCTGCGCGCGTTCGACGAGGCCCGACAGCACCTGGTCGACGAGCTCGGCATCGAACCGGGTCGCGAGCTCCAGGCGCTGCGACTCGCCGTGCTGGAGCAACGCTCCGAACTCGACTGGACCCCGCCCCCGACTGCCGCGCGTCACGGGATCGCCGACGGGCCCGATGGAGGATCCTCACCGTCGCGTGGCACGCGGCGCGCGGCCTTGCCCGCGACCACGACCCGCCTCGTAGGCCGCGGGAATGAGGTGGCGCGTGTGCGCGCCGCGGTGGGCCGCGATCGGCTGGTCACACTCACCGGACCCGGTGGGATGGGCAAGACTCGGCTGGCGCTCGCCGTCGCTCACGCCGATGCGGAACACGGTACCGCGTGGTTGGTGGAGCTCGGCGACGTCTCCGACCCCAGCGTCGTTCCGCTCGAGGTCGCTCGCGCCCTCGGCGTGATGTCGGGGCCGGATCCGCTCGAAGCCGTGACGTTTCACATTGGTCATCGCGCCGCTCTCCTCGTGCTCGACACCTGCGAGCACCTCCTCGACGTGTGTGCGTCGGTGGCGCACCGTTTGCTCCGCGATTGCCCGTCGCTGCACATCCTCGCGACCAGCCGCGAAGCGCTCGGCATCGCAGGCGAGGTGGCGTGGCCGGTTCCACCGCTTGGCCTGCCCTACCACGACGCGCCCTTCGAGGAGGTGCGCGACAGCGACGCTGTCACGTTGTTCGTCGAGCGGGCACGAGCGGTTCGGCCCGGCTTCGAGCTCGACCCGTCGAACGTCGCCGCCGTCGCCGACATCTGCCGCCGCCTCGACGGTCTGCCGCTGGCGATCGAGCTCGCGGCGGCCAGGACCGCGGTCCTGTCGCCACCCGCGATCCTCGAGCGGCTCGACGACCGGTTCGCTGTTCTCCGCCGTCCTGGGCGAGCCGGCGAGCGCCGCCAGCAGTCACTCCGCGCCACGATCGCGTGGAGCATCGATCTCCTCGATGCCGATGAACGAGCGTTCTTTCGCCGCGTAAGCGTCTTCGCCGGACGGTTCAGCCTGCCGGCCGCCGCTGTCGTCGCCGGTCACGGACTCGACTCCGATCCGCTCGACCTGCTCACCTCGATGGTCGGACGTTCGCTCGTCGTCGCCGACGGCGACGACAGCTACCGGATGCTCGACTCGTTGCGGGCGTACGCGGCAACGGCGCTCGAGGAGCAGCCGGCCGATAGCGACGCCACGTTCGATCGGATGGCTCGATGGGTGACGGCTCATGCGACCGAAGCGGACGCCAGGTTGCGCGGCCCGGAGCAACAGCCGACCCTCGCGCGCCTGCGCCGACAGATGCCCAACATGCGGGCTGCCCTCGAGTGGTGCTGGTCCGGTGGCGACCGGGCCCTGGGAGCCGAGCTCGCGGCGTCGCTCGGTTGGTATTGGGCCCTCGAAGGTGAGAACCCGGAAGCCGTCCGATGGCTCACACGGGCCGTTGACGTCGTCGAGATCGACGCGCCCTTGAAGGCGCGGCTGCTCGAGCTCACCGGGATCCATGTGGGTGTCCTCGACGTCGTCGAGGCCCAAGCACTGCTGCAGCGAGCGGTGACGGCGTGGCGCGAGCTCGGGACACCCGAGGAGAGTGTGGTGGCGCTCGTCTATCTCGGGATGAACGACCGGTGGCTCGGGGATCTGGACGCCGCGGCCACCCGCCAGGACGAGGCGATCGCCCTCGCCACGAGCCGGAACGACGACTGGGGCCTCGCGTGGGGTCTGCTCTGGCGCGCCGTCACGAGTGCCGACGAGGGTGATGAAGCAGGCGCGGTGGAGTTGCTCGAACGTTCACGCCGGCATGCCGAACGCGCCGGCGACCCGTGCTTCGTCGGTTGGATCCTCAAGGAGCTCGCCGCGGCGGCGCTGCGTGTCGGCAGGGTCGACGACGCGCTCGGCTTGATCGGAGAGTCCATCGACATCCTCGAGCCGACCGGATGGAACCAAGGCCTGGCCGCCGCGCTCACGGAGGCGGGCCGGGCGCTCGTCGTCAAGGGCAGCGTCGCCGGGGCGCTGGTGCATCATCGGCGGGCGTTGCGGACGGCCACCGATCTCGGGCAGCCGTCCGCCATCGCCGACGCGCTGGAGGGTATGGCAGAGGCATCGGCCGCCTCTGGGGACGATCGCGACGCGGCCGAGTTGCTCGGGTCCGCCGCCGCCGTCCGAGCGCGAATGAGCGCACCGAAACGCTCGCCGCAGTCTGATCGAGCCCTCGACACGCTGGCGGCCAGGCTGCGTGACGCGCTCGGCGCGCGCGACTACTCCCAAGCCTTGGCGCGGGGCCAGCGACTGACACCGACCGAAGTCATCGTGCGGTACGGCGCCGCGGCGCCCGTGTCAGACGTCTGACAGCAGTTCGAAAGGGAACCATCCGACACTGCCCTTCGACGCGATCGCGCTGCGCCTGAACGTGAAGAGGAGTCGGATGGAGCACTCGCTGAGTGGTTGGGACATCGCCAACGCGACAGACGTCGGTTGGGCACCGTGGGGCTCTCGGGGAGACGCCAAGGCCAAGCTGATCGCCTCGGCCGACGGGTACAACGTCGTCCTCGTTGCCGCCGAACCGGGATACTGCACCGACCCGCACGTCCACGCCTTTCCCGAGTTCGTCTATGTCATCGACGGAACGCTGCACGCGCAAGGTCACGTGCTCGGGCCCGGTGACGCGTACGCCGCGGCGGCGGGGTCGGTCCACACCGAGCTGCGAACCGACGTCGGCGCCACGTACCTGTCGATCTTCAAGCTCTGATCAAGGAGGCACCTGAGAACCATGGAAACCACGAACGCCATCGAGGTGAGGAACCTCGTGAAGGGATACAAGGAAGTCCCGGTGCTCCGCGACGTGTCGTTCACCGTCGAACGGGGCACGGTCTTCGCCCTGCTCGGAGGCAACGGCTCGGGCAAGACGACCACGATCAACATCCTGACCACGTTGATCAATGCCGACGGCGGGACGGCCCGTGTCGCCGGGTTCGACGTGACAGAGCATCCCGCCGAGGTCCGCGAGCAGATCAGCCTGACCGGACAGTTCGCCGCCGTGGACCACCTGCTGACCGCCCGGGAGAACCTTTTGCTGATGGGCGAGCTACGCCACGTCGCGGATCCCCACCAGACCGCGGCGGCCCTGCTGGAGAAGTTCGATCTCCAAGCGGCCGCCGACCGCCGCCTGCTGACCTTTTCGGGCGGGATGCGACGCCGGCTCGACATCGCCATGAGCCTGGTCGGCAACGCACCCATCATCTTCTTCGACGAGCCGACGACCGGGCTCGACCCCAAGAGCCGGTCCGACATGTGGCTGACGATCCGGCAACTGGTCGACAACGGGACCACGGTCTTCCTGACCACCCAGTACCTCGACGAGGCCGACCGTCTCGCCGACCAGGTCGCCATCCTCCACGGCGGCGGCATCGTGGCCAGGGGCAGGCCAGAGGAGCTGAAGGCCATGCTGCCAACCGGGCGGGTCGAACTGGAGTTCAGCGAGGAAGGCCAACTGGCGGCGGCGCAGCGAGCGCTCGGCGCGCGACACGACGTCAACCGGGTCGACTCGAAGCTGGTCGTTGCGACCACCGGTTCGGTGGCGGAGATGGCCGACATGTTCATCCAGCTCAAGGAGAGCGGGATCGAGCCGACCGCGTTCTCCAGTCAGCTGCCGACGCTGGACGACGTGTTCTTCAAGTTCCTCGACGACGACAAGGAGGACCGATATGCGAGCGTTCACTGACACCTGGACCATGACGAAACGAAGCCTGCGCCACACCACGCGCAGCGTCGACACGATCATCACGGTCGTCATGACACCGATCGCCATCTTGCTGCTGTTCGTCTACGTGTTCGGCGGCGCCCTCGAGGAGCAGACGGGCTCGATCAAGTACGTCGACTACATCACCCCCGGCGTCATCGTCATGACGGTGGCGAGCGGCATCGCCTACGCCGCCGTACGCCTCAGCATGGACCTCCAGCAAGGCATCATCAGCCGCTTCCGGACCATGCCGGTGACGCCGTCGTCGGTGCTCAGTGGGCAGGCCCTGTCCTCGACGCTCTCGAATCTCTTCTCCTGCCTCCTCGTGATCGCGGTGGCGCTCCTCGTCGGCTTCCGTCCCACGGGCAATCCCGTCGCCTGGCTCTGCCTCCTGGGCCTCCTCGTTCTCCTCATCCTGGCCACCACCTGGCTGGCCATGTTCTTCGGCCTGCTGGCCAAGACCGTCGAAGGCGCCGGCGCCTTCAGCTACCTCCTCTTGCTGCTGATCTTCATCAGCCCCTCGTTCGTCCCCACGGACTCCATGACGCCATGGCTGCGAGGGTTCGCCGAGCACCAGCCGATGACACCCATCATCGAGACCATGCGCTCGCTGCTCACTGACGGCACCCCAGGTCCCGACGTCTGGGCCGCCCTGGCTTGGGCCGCGGGCATCCTGATCGTCGCCCACACGCTGGCGCTGGGTGTCTATCGCCGCGCCGCGCCTGTGCCCGCAGCCCAGTGAGGCCTGCGGGCAGGGGCGTTCACGCTGGTTTTGCTGCGTCTGGCGTGGATTTCCTGGCGTGAAACGGGCGGGTCACCGGGTCGGGCGCTGGCGGCCCAGGCGATCGGCCAGGGCGGCGAGCTCCTGGTGGAAGGCGATCTCGTGGCGGGCCACCTCGTTGGCGATCCGCGCCTGGCCGGCTCGGAGCTCGTCGAGGTCGGTCGCCCCGTCGCCCGGCGGCTCGGCGGCTAGGGCCTCCAGCTCGGCGCGGAAGGCGGCCAGTCGCTCCTCCTGGGTCTGCAAGCCGCCAGAGAGCTCGTGGAGCTGATCGGTGAGCGTGGTCGACAGCTCGGTGAGGCGGGTGTCGACGCGATCGCGGTCGGCCACCCGCTCCTGCTCGGCGGCGTCGAACCGGGCCGACAACTCGTCGAGGGCCTGGCGCAGCGGTGCCGTCAGGGCGTCGACGCTCGGCGGTGGGAGCGGCGGCGTGGTGCCCGGGGACGTGGGCGCTGGCGGCGCGGTGGCTGGAGGCGTGACCATCGGGCGGGGCGGCGGCAGCCGTGTCGCCGCCTCCTCGATGGCATCCAGCCGGGCTCGCAGCGCCGCGAGCTGGCCGGTGAGCTCGGCCACCTGCGAGTCGGGTTCGGAGCGGCGACGGAACAACGGCATCTCGGAGACGGCCGGCGCGACGTTGTGAGGAGCGACGACCGTGCGGTAACCTAGTTTCTCCGCATACGACGCGGGGTGGAGCAGTCTGGTAGCTCGTCGGGCTCATAACCCGAAGGTCGCGGGTTCAAATCCCGCCCCCGCCACCAAGTAAGACCGGTTCAGAGGCCCTTTCCGCTGCGGCAGGAGGGGCCTCTGACTTTGTCTGTGTGCCCGCCGCTCCATGCCCGGAGTTCCGGGCTGACGAGGTGGGTACGAGCTGGTCGGAACCGGGGCGCACACATGACCTCGGTCGGTCGCGCGAGCGCGGTGCTTGCGGCTGATGTCGGCCGCGAAGTTGGGTGTCTCCTCGTCGACGTGGCGCCCGAGGAACGTACCCACCGCCATGAGCCGGCCCAGCGTCCTGAGTACGGGATGCAAGCCGACCTCCACCGTGCAGTTGAGCAGCGACGAGGATTCCGTCGTCTGTGTGACCGTCAGCATCCAGCGCACGGACCCGCGCACCGGTATGAGGTGCAGGAGGTACACGTTGCTGGCCGCCGAGTACATCTCGATCTCGGAGAGCCCGGATCGAACGCAGCGGTAGTGCTGGATGAGCAGGTTGCCACCGATCGACTCGACGTTGACGGTGCCCCGTCCGTGCTCGTCGGTGAAGATGCCTGCGGCGCGGTGACCGCGGGCGCAGGCCTGGTACTCCTCATCCGAGAGTCCGAAGAGCCAGCTGTCGAGGTCGATCTCTTCGATCGAGACGTCGAGCGTTGCGTGTGCTGTTCGTCGAAGCGTCATCACGTCCTCCGGTCAGCTCACGATCGGCTCGGCGACGGCTTCCACG
Organism: Acidimicrobiales bacterium; assembly: GCA_036406775.1. Lineage (GTDB taxonomy): Bacteria > Actinomycetota > Acidimicrobiia > Acidimicrobiales > Ilumatobacteraceae > DASXAI01. Next base: position 12,697 of record DASXAI010000158.1, on the reverse strand, counting down.
AGTCCTGCGGTGGCTTGCACCTCGAGCGCCCGAGCGATCTCTTGAGAGTCCTCGAACACGTCGAGTGCGTGGATCTTGCCCCACCTCAGCGTGATCAGGTGCACAGCGTGCTGGCGATACGGGCCGCCATCGAGAAGCGTTGCCGTCCCATCCCATTGGACGATCACGGTGGTGTTCCACGGCCAGCCCTTGACCCAGATGTTGTTCACTGTGAGGTGGAGGTTGGGCAAGACTCGCCCGAGCCGCTCGAACCATCGCCGGAGGGTGTCCCGGTCGTGGCGCTGCCCGCCGACCGCGTGTACGCCGAGGAATCTGTGATCGACGTCCGGTGCGATCGATCCCAGTAGATCGTCCCACTGGTGGGCGTTGACCTGTTCGAAGCTTTGTCGGATCCTGCTCTTCACGATCCAGCTGTAAATCATGGAGTGTCCTCCTTTGGTTGTTGACCCGGTCGCGAGTGTGCGCGCCACGGCGTTCGCATCGAATCCACCTCACGCGTAGTCCACGAGGTCGGTCCGAATCCGGGTCGCGGACTACGCGACGGGTGGATTCGATCCATCCGTAGGCAGCTGATGCTGGCGTGGTCCGATCCCGATCACCGAAGGAGACAGAGATGGGCCAACTGCCTCACTCCGTCCGCGGAGCTGCCTTCGAGCCAGACGTTGTGGTCACTTCAAGCGGCGGCCCGGAGTCGATCGAGGGGTGGAAGGCCGTCGCCGAAGGACTGCTCAGCGACCAGTGCTGCGTGTTCCACCGCAACGCGGCGATCTCGTCGCACTACGCCTGGATCTACCAACAGCAGCCGAAATACCTCAAGTGGGCGGCGATGGCAGCGATCGCGTCACACCATGTCCGGCTGGCGCTCGTTCCCTTCCGGATCCACACCGATCGCAACGGCTTGGTGGACATCCCGACCAGCCTGCGCCACGGGAGAAAGCTGCTCGCGAACGACGTCGACACGATCCGCATGACGAACAACGCCATCTACGACGACATCTTCTGGGTTCATCTCGCATACGTCACCGCCGACGACGGAATCGGACGACTTCGATCCCTACTTGGGAGGGCTCCGCACTACGCACCCGTGCTCGCCGGCTTCGAAGCAATCGACGAGGGGCGCCGAATGATCGAACAGCCGACTGTCTCGACGCGGGCTCGACACGCTGCGGCGGACCTGATCTGGACCGGCAACGTCGAGTTGCTGCGCCATGAGCAGCGCGCCGTGGTGCAACCCAACTTCGATCGCCTCTCGTGTTCGTTCGCCCGACTGTTGTCGATCGGGTCTGTGACGACGTTCGAGGTTCGAGGAGTGCGCCAGGAGATGTCGCACTTCACGTCGTTCTACCTCTACTCGCTGACTCGAGGCCTCCGCGAAGCCGTGCGTACTCAGTCGTTTCCGAGGATCACCCGCTTCGAGGACCGCTGGCGGTGGCTCGTGATGAGTGTCGTTCCGCGCTTCCGAGTGCTCGATGCCGACGTCCGTTTGGTCGATGCCAGCATCCGCCGCGTCCTGGCCGTGTCGCACGAGCTCGCATCGTTTCCTTGTCTGACCTCGCCGTCGCACGTTCACGAGCGGATCGGGCGACCTGATGGCCGCGAGCGCTCTCATTCGGCGGCCTGAACGCGGCCGCGTCTGTTGCCGCTGACCGCCCCTTCGGCTCGTGCTGAGAGCGCTGCGCTCCACCATGGACAAGTCTTGCCGCGACAACGTTCAGCGTCCGTTCCGTGCGCCCTGGCGTTCGTCGCCGAGTTGCAGGCGGAGTAGGGGAAGTCGGCCGCGCACTTCTCGTTCGGGAGCGGATGCGCATGGCTCGATTTTGGGCGGCGCCCTCGGCTACATTGATTGCACTTGAGTACACCATTCCCAGACGAGCCGACCCAGCGACCAAGACGGTCAGCGGCAGCGGCAGGCGTTGGGCGCCGTGCCGCGCGAATGCAGGCCACCGAACGCGCCATCCGCGGGGCGGCGTTGCAGCTGATGACGGAGCGGGGGTACGAGGCCACCAGCACTGACGACATCGCCCGTGCCGCCGGCGTCTCCCGGCGCACCTTCTTCAACTACTTCCCGACCAAGGAAGCGGTCCTGTTCCTGCCGGTTGACATCCTGCCCGGAATGATCGGCGCCACGCTTCGGGCGCGGCCGCTCGGGGAGGATCCGGCGTCCTCGACAGTCGCCGCGATTGCGGCCACTTTTGAGCAGTTTGCCCAGTTCATCGGGGCAGATGCTGCGACTCTGGTACGGGGCCAAATGCGCCTCGTGCTGACCGAACCGACGCTCCGGCGGATCACCTTCGAACGGCGCGTCATCCTCGAGGAGACGATCTGGCTGGTCCACCAGGAGCGTGGTGTCTCCCCCGAAGACCTCGGTGCTCGTGCCGCGGTCGCGACGGTCGTCTCGATGGTCTTCCTGGGCCTCACGCTCTGGGCCTCGAGCGAGGTCCAGGAGCCACTGCTGGCCGTCGTCGCCCGTTGCCTGCTGGCGGCGCCACATCCGTCCAGGCTCGCGGCCGGACTGACGGGAGGACCGCTGCTGCCGTGACCGGCGGCGGTGACTCCCAAGATTTTTCTTGTACTCGAGTGCAAGAAGGCGTACGGTGGCCGTGATCTTCGTTCGACGGCGCTGACGCCGCCGCAGTGGAGGAAAGGGGCCCTGATCGTGATGTCCTTGCCGCGCGCCGCGACCGGAATCCTGCTGACCGTGACCCTTGCCGTCGTCGCCTTCGTGGTGCCGCAAGCGTCAGGAGATCCCATGACCTCCGCGGGAAAGGGCTCCGGGTGTGATCCCGAGCTCGCTCCGCCGCCGCCGTCACCCGCGTACGCAGCGACACCGTGGCCGACCGAGCACGGCGACGTGTGGCGCACGCACGCCGCGCCGACCGGGCTGCCGGCGAACGTCGACCAGGTCCGGCTGGTCACGGCGACGGCGCGGCTCCCCCAGGAGCCGGTCTGGGGCTACGTCGGCACTGGCGGCAAGCTCTACGTCATCGGCGGCTCGCCCTACCTGCTCGACATGTTCACGGAGCTGATGCTGGGTGCGTCGCCGGCACGAATCCCGACCTTGACGGCCCGCACACTGGCGGCCTCGAAACGAGTCACGCCATATGTGGCGCAGATCGACGCCAAGACGATGGCGGTCGACGTGCTGCCCCTCACCGGCGGCACAGCCGTCAACTACACCGGCGGACTCCTCGTGAACGCCAACGGGTACCTGTACGCGGTCGTCCGCGGCGTGCTGCACAAGATCGACCGGGCGACGTTCACCGAGGTCTCGTCGACACCGCTGCCACTTCCTCCCGACGCATCCGGCAATCCCAACACGATGACGACCTACAACGGCATCGTCGCAACGACGGACGGCGACCTGATCCTCAAGGGGTGGGCGTCATCGGGCGGCGGCGACGACGCTCCGGGGATGCTGCTGCGGGTCGATCCCGACGACCTGTCGATCAAGGCGTCCACGACGTCGACGGCGATCGCCTCGGCGCGCATGGTGATCGTCGACGCCGAGGACGGCGAGTACGTGTACTTCCCCGGCAAGACCCAATCCGTGCGCTTCCTCGTCACGGCGACGACATTCGAACAGGACACCAGCTGGACCCAGACCTACCTGGTGCCCGGCTCGGGTGACACGATGGCGAGCTCGGACCTCTTCGTGGGCGACGGTGTGGTGTTCGCCAGCAACACCAGCCCCCAGGCGCAGACGCCGATGCGGGTATTCGCCCAGGGCACTGACGCCGGAGGTCCGCTCACCAGCACGGACGCGTTCAGCGGCGCCAAGGTGGGGTGGAACTTCTTCATGATGGCCGGCGATCCGTACCGGTCGGGTGTCGTGGCCGTGCAGGACCAAGCCACCGGTCGCGTCGCTGGTTACCTGGTGTGCGACGGAGGATCATCCGTCGTGAAGCTGTGGGAGAACGACGAGATCCGGTCGTCAGCTGGGATGGCCGTGAACAGCCGGGACGGACAGCTCTACACCGACGACCGCACCTGCCCGACGAAGCGGACGTGCCGCCTCGACCTCGTCGTGCTCGATCTGCGCTCTGGCCGCGAGCTCGCTCGGACCAGGGTCAGGGGCAGCCGACCGTCGATGGGGCAAATCTTCATAGGCCAGGATGCCGTCTACTACGTCGCCACCGAGAGCGGCGAGCGCCACGGCTACGTCACTCGTGTCACCGCCGCCCGTGGATGATGCCCGAAATCAGCTGCTGTGCCTCATCGTCAACTTGGAGGTGACCGTATGAACGGTGCGCAGGCCTTGATACGAACGCTCGTGGCGTGCGGCGTCGACACGTGCTTCGCGAATCCCGGCACGTCCGAGATGCATTTCGTCGCCCAGCTCGACGCGGTCCCGGAGATGCGTGCGGTCCTGGGACTCTTCGAGGGTGTAGTCACGGGCGCGGCCGACGGCTACGGCCGCATGGCCGACCGCCCGGCCGCCACGCTCCTGCATCTCGGGCCGGGGCTCGGCAACGGCATTGCGAACCTTCACAACGCCCGCCGGGCCCGGACACCGGTCGTCAACCTCGTCGGTGACCACGCCACCTACCACCGCCACTACGACGCGCCGCTGACCTCTGACATCGAGTCTCTCGCCCGCAACGTCTCCGCCTGGTTCCGGTCGTCGGCCTCCACCGCCGCGCTGCCCCGCGACGCGGCAGAAGCCGTGTCGGCCGCGCGGTCCGCTCCGGGTCGGGTCGCGACGATGGTGCTCCCCGCCGATGTCTCCTGGGACGACGGCGGCGTCCCGGCGGCACCCGTCCCGCCGCTAGAAGCGGGACGCGTCCCCGAGGAGATCGTCGACATGGCGGCCCGGGCGCTCCGTTCGGGTGAACCGGCCGCGGTGCTCATCGGCGGGCGGGCCGTGCGCGAGCGCGGCCTCGTCGCGGCCCACCGGGCGGCGGCTCGATCGGGCGCCAAGGTGCTGGGCGAGACATTCCCGGCCCGCCTCGAGCGCGGCGCCGGATTGCCACCACTCGAACGGCTCTCGTACCTCGCCGAGTTCGCATCGGCCCAGCTGGCCGGCCTCCGTCGCCTCGTCGTGGTGGACTGCAGGGCGCCCGTGAGCTTCTTCGCGTACCCGGGGAAGCCGAGCGACCTCGTCCCTGACGACTGTGAGGTGATCATCCTCGCCGGCGACGGCGATGATCCGGTCGGTGCGCTCGAGGCGCTCGCCGACGCCGTCGGCGCCGCTCCGGACGCCGCTCCGGTCGCGCCGTCGTCCCGTCCCGCGCCGCCGACCGGAGCGTTGACCGGCCCGGCGTTGGCGGCCGCCCTCGGTGCGCTGCTGCCTGAGGGGGCGATCGTCTCCGACGAGGCCCAGACCTCAGGGGTGTGGGCGCCGGACGCGACTGCCGGTGCGCCCCGTCACGACTGGCTGACCCTCTGCGGCGGAGCGATCGGCCAGGGCATGCCGCTCGCCACCGGCGCGGCCGTCGCCTGCCCGGACCGGCCCGTCATATCGCTCCAGGCCGATGGGAGTGCGATGTACACGCTCCAGTCGCTCTGGACCCAAGCGCGCGAGGGCCTCGATGTCACGACGATCATCTGCTCGAACCACGCCTACGCGATCCTCGAGCTCGAGCTCTCGAGGGTCGGCGTCGAGACGCCCGGCCCACGGGCGCTGGGACTGCTCGACATCTCCACACCCCCGATCGACTTCGTGGCGCTCGCCCGCGGGATGGGGGTGCCCGCGACGAGGCCGGCCGATTCGGCTGCGCTCATGAACGACCTGAGCGCAGCGCTGAGAGAGCCGGGCCCCCATCTGATCGATGTGGAGATCCAGAGGGGCTGACAGCCGTCCGGACTGTCGTCGCCCACGCGCGGAAGCAGGCGGAGGCGGGTCCACGAACCAATTCGCGCGCGGCCTCACGACGCCGACGACGCGTTTCCTCACCCACTGTCTTCGAACCAGGAGGATCACTGTCATGAACCGTGCCGACGTATGGCGAAGCAAGGGGAGTTACTTCTCATGGAGTCCACGCCATGAGGACGCGCCCGAGGTGCAGGTGTTCCACGTCGAGCTCGGCGACGCTGCGGCGCCGCCGCTCGTGCTGGTCCACGGCTTTCCGACCAGCAGCATCGACTGGATCGAGGTCGCGGAGCGACTCAGTGACCGCTACCGCGTCTGCGCGATGGACTTCCCGGGTTTCGGCTTCTCTGACAAGCCGCTGGGGTGGGGATACAGCCTCATGCGTGACGCCGAGGTGCTCGAGCACTACGTGGCTGAGGTACTGGGCCTCGAGTCGATGATCATGCTCGCTCATGACCGTGGTTCCAGTGTCGCGATGATCCACACGACGAGCGGCGACTCACGGGTGAACCTGGAGCACCTCTTCATCACGAACGGGAACATCTTCCTGCCGATGTCGAACCTGACCCAGGCCCAGCGGCTCATGCTCGACCCGCAGACGGGCCCGGCCTTGCTGGCCCAAGGGACGCCGGAGCAGCTCGCGGTCGGGATGGGTCAAACCACCTACACACCACCACGCGGCCCCGAGGACCCCGAGATCGAAGCGCTCATCGCGATCTTCTCGCACGGCGAGGGCCTGAAGGTGCTCCATGAGACGATCCAGTACCTCGTGGAGCGATCGCGGGACGAGGACTCCTGGCTGACGGCGCTCGCCGCGATGGACGTCCCGACGACGTTCATCTGGGGCGTCTACGACACTGTGTCGCCGCCCCGGGTCATCAGCTATGTCTGGAACGAGTACATGATGAAGAAGGCGGGACGCAACACGCTGTACTTCATCCCGGACGCGAACCACTACCTCCAGAACGATCAGCCCGAGGCGCTCGTCGAGACGTTCCTGCACGCCCTCGAGGCGCCCGACGACACCCCGCCAGGGGCGATCGCGCAACGGCTGGCCGCACCCCTGCTGGTGGACCGCTCGCGATCAGAACTGCCGCGCGCGTCCGAACTCCTGACGAACCCAGGGTGAGTCACGATGCTCGGTCAAGCGATCGGCAATCTGCTGCCCTCGGCCATCGGAGTGGCCCTGAGCCCGCTTCCGATCATCACCGTCATCTTGATGCTCGGCACACCGAAGGGTCGCTCCAACGGTGTTGCGTTCGCCCTTGGGTGGGTGGTCGGACTGGTGCTCGTGAGCGTGATCGTCTTGCTCGTGGCCGGCGGGGCCGATGATCCCGACAGCGCCAGCTCGGATGGCGTCAACTGGTTCCAGGTTGCGCTGGGGGTGCTGTTCCTCGTCATGGCGCGGCGGCAGTGGCGCTCGCGACCCCGCAAGGGCGAGGAACCACAGACGCCGACGTGGCTGGCCAAGGTCGACCGAATCACGCCGGTGGCTTCGGCCGGCCTCGGTGTGCTCCTGTCGGCGCTGAATCCCAAGAACCTGGCGCTCACGGCGGCCGCCGCCGCCACCATCGCTCAGGCCGGCCTCAGCGCCAGTGACGATGCGATCGCGATCGTGGTGTTCGTCGCCATCGCCTCCGTCACCGTCGTCGGCCCCGTGCTCGCCTACCTCGTGGCGCCGGCGAAGGCGGCCGGCGCACTTGGCCACCTGAAGGAGTTCATGGCCGACAACAACGCGGTGATCGTCATGATCGTGCTCCTTCTCTTGGGCGCCAAGCTCCTCGGCCAGGGCCTCGGTGGCGTCACCGCCTGACGATCAGCTCCTCCATCGCTCCCTGCCGCGCCCCGGACGGAGGGGTCAGGCGTTGGGCACGACCACACTCGCCGACGGGGCCGAGGCGGGCCCGGTCCCGACGGCGTTCTTGGCGGTGACCGTGCAGGTGTAGGTCTTCGTGTTCGTCAGCCCGGTGACCACGATGGGCGACCCGGTGCCGTTGACGGACTTCGCCGTGCCACCGTTGCTCGACGTGCACTTGGCGGTGTAGCCGGTGATGGGAGCGCCGCCGTCGGAGCCGGCAACGAAGGCCACCACGATCTGACCGACGCCCGGGGTCACCGACGTCACGGTGGGCGCCGCCGGCGCCATCGGCAACGTGACCGGAGCCGACGGGGCCGAGGCGGGCCCGGTCCCGACGGCGTTCTTGGCGGTGACCGTGCAGGTGTAGGTCTTCGTGTTCGTCAACCCGGTGATCGCGATGGGCGACGCGGTGCCGTTGACGGACTTCGCCGTGCCACCGTCGCTCGACGTGCACTTCGCCGTGTACCCCGTGATCGCCGATCCACCGTCGGAGCCGGCGACGAAGGCCACCACGATCTGGCCCAGGCTCGGCGTCACCGACGTCACGATGGGCGCCGCTGGCGCCACCGGCAACGTGACCGGGGCCGACGGCGCCGACGCTGGCCCGGTCCCGACGGCGTTCTTGGCGGTGACCGTGCACGTGTAGGTCTTCGTGTTCGTCAGCCCGGTGACCACGATGGGCGACCCGGTGCCGGTCGCCGACTTGGTCACGCCGCCGTCGCCGGAGACACAGGTCGCCGTGAACCCGGTGATGGGAGCGCCGCCATCGGAGCCGGCGACGAAGGCCAGCACGATCTGACCCAGGCTCGGGATCACCGACGTCACGGTGGGCGCCGCCGGCGCCACCGGCAACGTGACTGCGGCCGACGGGGCCGAGGCCGGCCCCGTTCCCACGGCGTTCTTGGCGGTGACCGTGCACGTGTAGGTCTTCGTGTTCGTCAGCCCGGCGACCGCGATGGGCGACCCGGTGCCGGTCGTCGACTTGGTCACGCCGCCGTCGCTGGAGACACACGTCGCCGTGAACCCGGTGATGGGAGCACCACCATCGAGACCCGCGGCGAACTCGACAGAGATGCGACCCAGGCTCGGGGTCACCGACGTCACGGTGGGCGCGGCCGGCGCCACCGGCAACGTCACGGCCGCCGAGGGCGCCGATGCCGGCCCGGTCCCGACGGCGTTCTTGGCGGTGACCGTGCAGGTGTAGGTCTTCGTGTTCGTCAACGCGGTGACCACGACGGGCGACCCGGCGCCGTTCACCGACCTCGTCGCCCCACCGTTGCTCGACGTGCACTTCGCCGTGTACCCGGTGATCGCCGATCCACCGTCGGACCCGGGCGCGAAGGCGACCGAGATCTGCCCCAGGCTCGGGGTCACCGACGTCACGGTCGGCGCCCCGGGAGCGGTCGGGGCGACGACCAGGAGCGTGGCCGTGCCTGTCGCCGGTCCGGCCGTTCCCGTCACCGTGTGGGAGCCCGTGGTCGTGGCCGAGCACAAGTTCGCGGCGCAGGAGCCATTGGGCGCGATCGTGAACACCGTGCCGGCGGTCCTGTCGCCGAGATCGTTACCCAGGGCGTCGAACCCTTCGGCGGAGTACTGCTGTGACACGCCCGCCGTCACGCTCGCCGACGCGGGCGCGAGGACCAGATGATGCAGCGGCCCGGGCACGACCGACTGGATCCACGGCGCGGCGAGACTGTCGCTGGCCAGGAAGCCGCCGTCGGCCGGCGTGTAGCGCGCCGTCACCGTGTGGTTGCCCACGCCGAGGGTGGTGATCGGCGGGAGACTGGCCGAACCGTTCACGACGCCCACGGCGGGCGACTGGTCGACCCCGTCGATGGTGAAGACGACGGTGCCGCTCGGGGAGGTGGCGCCGGACGCGGGCGTGACCGTCGCGGTGAGCACCACCGGATCGCCGGCCACCGAGGGATTCACCGTCGACGACATCGACGTCGTTGTGGCGACGGTGGTGACGGTGCCGAGGGCGATCGGATCGACGATGGATCCGTTGGCGCTGCCGTCGGCGTCGAACGGACCACCGTCCTGAAGGCTCAGCGTCACGACACTGCCGTTGACCGCCGCGTCGGGGAACTGGCTGTACGCGCCGTGCTGGAACTTCCAGAACGCGTTCGGAGCCGCCCCCGACGGCAGGAATACCTGGACCGCAGCCGAGGCCCCTGGCGTGACGCCGTCGACCCGGAAGGCCAGCAGGCCCACGGGAAAGTCACCCGCCGGCGCAGGCAGGGAGAGCGGGAGGGCATCGACTTGGACGAGTGCGGTGCCCGCGGGGCTCGCGATGGTGACATAGGCGTCGTTGCCGGCATCGGGGAGGGACGTCACGTTGGCTTGTGTCGCATCGGCGATGCCGTCGGCGTTTCCGTCGCCGTTGTTCGGCGCTCCATTCTCGGTCCGGGCCGGGACGCCGTCGCCATCGGGACCGTTGACCGCCGGGAACTGCATGTCGACGAGCTTGGGCGCGCCACCCAGTGTCAACGTGAACGGCGACGAGGCGCGGTCCGGTGTGTATTCGAGGCTCGGATCATGGAAGGCGACATGGAACTGGCCCGCCGGCAGGCCCTCGATCCGGTAGTGGCCGGCGCTGTCGGTCGAGGCTCCACCCGCCCACCCCGACGATCCCTGCACTGACACGTCGATGCCGGCGAGCGGCACGCCGTTGCTGTCGGTCACCGTGCCGGTGACGACGACGCTGGAGAGGACATCGTCGATGCCGGTCACCACCTGACCGGATGCAACCGTCACCAGGTTGGCCGACGCGAACGTGGCGCGCCCGAGGTAGTACTGCGGGCTGTACCGCGCCGGTTGGGACGTGTCGGTGAACAGGACACGGTACGAACCGGGTGACAACCCGCTCATCGTGTAGTGGCCGGCGGCATCCGTGACGCCGAAGCCCACGCTCGAGTCACCGTTGTCGAGGGCGTCGACCTGGATGCCCTCGACCGGATCTCCGTTCGTGTTCGTCAGGGTCCCGGAGATCGACGTGATCACCAGGGCGGCGTCGTAGCCCGTCAGATGCTCACCCGACGCGACCGCGACCGGCGTGGCCGAGCCTTCGGAGGCCTGCCCGTTGTAGAACTGTGGGCTGTACACGCGGACGGGCCGCGGGTCCTGGAATTCGAGCTGGAACGTCCCAGGCGACAGGCCGCTGATCGTGTAGTGACCGGCGGCATCGGTGAACGCGTAGCCCACGCTGGAGCCATCCATGAAGGCGTCCACCTCGATGCCCGCGAGCGGCACGCCCGCCGCCGCGTCGGTGACCGTTCCCGAGATCGACGTGGAGACCAGCACGGCGTCGATGCCCGTGACCGCCGCACCCGGGGCGAGGACGACGACGTTCGCCGAGGCCGGGCTCGACTGCTCGTTGTAGTACTGGGTCGAGTACAGACGCGTCGCCGAGACGTCCGAGAACTGCACCCGATAGCTGCCCGGGGGCAGACCGACGATCGAGTAGCGGCCTGCGGCGTCGGTGATGGCGAAGGCGACGAACGAGAAGCCGCTGTCGAGGGCGTCGACCTCGATCCCGCCGACGGGCTCGCCGTTGGAGTTCGCGACGGTGCCGGAGATTCCGATCGGCGCCGGGTCGAAGGTGGCGGTGACCGACCGTTGCCCCGTCATCGTCACCGCGCACGGCCCGACGCCGGAGCACGCGCCCGACCATCCGGAGAACAACGAACCCGGGTTGGCGGCCGCGGTCAGCGTGACCGACGTGCCCTCGGCGAAGGCCGCCGAACAGGTCGCTCCGCAGTCGATGCCGGTGGGCGTCGACGCCACCGAGCCGGCGCCCGAGCCCGCACTGGTCACGCTCAACTCGAACGTAGGCGTCGCCCGGCCGAGCTTCAGGTGATCGAGGATGAAGTAGTCGCCCGTCGAGATACGCAGCTGCGAGATCGAGTTCGTCGCCATCGTGAAGCCGTAGAAGGTCGACGCGTTGGCACCCCCGCCGAGCGGCCGGGCGCCGTACGCGCCCTCGCTGCCGTCCGTGAACACGAGCCGGAACCGCGCGTCCGCCTCGAGATCGTTGGCGTAGAAGCCGAAGCTCGCTACTGGCTGAGTGAAATTGAGCACGATCTGGGCCGGCGGGCCTACGCCGAAGTTCGCCTGCCAGACACCCATGGGAGGCGAGTACGTGAAGCTGGTCGTCGATCGTCCGACGATGCCGCTGAACTCGACGCCGCGCGAGCTGTACGCGGTCGCGACCGGTTGGCCATCGGAGACCAGCCCGTCGTCGAAGTCGATGGTCGACACCGTCTGGCCGGCCGTGGCCGCGTCGAAGGCACTCTCGGCGACCGGGCTGTTCGGCACGCCGACGATCTGGGAGGCCGGGGCCGGCGGGTCGTCGAGCACGGTGACGGCTTGGCTGAGACTCGTGTAGTACGCACGGTGCGCGGCCGCGTTCGTGACGACGTCCCACGGCTGCCCGGGTGAACCGCCGCTCAACACGTCTACGACGTCGTCGTATTTCGTGTCGACGACTGAGACGGTGCCGTCGGACTTCGTCACGTAGGCGCGATGGTCCTGGCCATTGATCGCCACGCCGGTCGCGCCCGGAGCCGAGAATCCTGTCAGGAGTGTGCCCGTGCTCCCCTGGTAGACGTAGACAGAGTTCGAGTCGGTATTGGTCACATAGACCTTGTCCAGCGCTTCGTCGACCGCAATATCGCGCGGGTTCTGACCGGTCGCGACCGTGTTGATGATCGTGTTGGTGGCGCCGTCCATGATCGACAACGTGTTGTTGAACCGATCGACGGCGTAGACGAGGTTGCGGGTCTCGTCGACGTCGACGGCGATCGTCGAGGTGCCGGAGGTCGGCACCGTGGTGATCCTCGTGTTCGTCGTGGCGTCGACGACCTCGATGCCGCCACCGAACGTCTGCGCGAAGTACACACGCCGAGTCGTCTCGTTGACGACCGGGGTGAACGGGTTCGTGATCGGGATCTCAGCGATCTGGCTCAGGCTCGGATCCAAGACGGTCACCCGGTCGCCGACGCCCTGATGGGCGATGTAGATGTTGCCGG
>DASXAI010000157.1:0-2599 GCA_036406775.1 Acidimicrobiales bacterium | reverse complement strand
CCCTCGCCGTCGCCGTGGTGGCCTGGCTCATCTTCTCGGTGGCGTTGCGCGTCAGTGCCCACAACCGCGACCTCGAGGGGAGCCAGTACTGATGCCGGGTCCAGCCGCCGAACTCCTCGATGTGACGCAAATGCACAACAGTTGTCGATTTCCGTCACATCGATGCTGGCGGGCGGCGCCTGTGCCGGACCGGGGTGATTCCTGATGGGCTACCTGCAGGGCTTTCTCGTCACCCTCAAGCAGATCCACCTGTTCGGCGGCAACAGGGTCACCACCGAGTACTCGGGCGGGCTCGAGAAGGGCAAGGACGGCAACAGCCGCCACGACGAGAAGATCCCGAAGCCGGTCCGGCTGCACGGCCGCCACGTCCTCAACCGCTACGAGGACGGCATGGAGAAGTGCATCGGCTGCGAACTGTGCGCCGGCATCTGCCCGGCCCAGTGCATCTACGTCCGGGGGGCCGACAACCCCCGCGACGACCCGGTGTCGCCGGGCGAGCGTTACGGCTTCGTCTACGAGATCAACTTCCTCCGGTGCATCCACTGCGACATGTGCGTGGAGGCGTGCCCCACCGAGGCCATCACCGAGTCGAAGCTCTTCGAGTTCTCGTTCACCAACCGCCGCGACGCCATCTACACCAAGGCCGAGTTGCTCGTCGACGACGACGGCAAGCCCAAGCAGCTGCCGTGGGAGGACTGGCGGGAGGGCGACGACCTCCATACGTCCGGGTGGGTGCGGGCGACCGCCCCGTCGGGTGACGCCGACTTCGAGGGGATGATCGCCTGGTCGGGTGAGCTCGGCTACGGCGTGCGCCCACCGGAGAAGGGCCAGACGGCCGACTGATGGAAACCGTTGTCTTCGTCCTGGCCGCCGTGATGGTGATCGGCGGGGCGCTCGGTGTCGTGCTGCGGCCCAACCCGGTGCACTGCGCCCTCAGCCTCGTGCTGACGCTGTTCGGCATCGCCGTGTTGTTCATCGCCCAGGACGCCAACTTCCTGGCTGCGGTCCAGGTCATCGTCTACGCCGGCGCCATCGTGGTGCTCATCCTGTTCGTGATCATGCTGCTCGGCGTGGACAAGGCGGAAAACCTCGAGATCGACGAGCTACGCGGCCAGCGTCCGCTCGCCGCCGCCCTGGGTGTGGCCGCCATCGGACTCATCGTCATCACGGTGTTCGCTGCCGGCGGCCGGCGCATCACCGGCGAGCACTCCCTCAGCGGCACCCTCACCAGCGGCGAACCCGACATCAACGTGCTCGCCAAGTCCCTGTTCTCCGACTACGTCTTCGCCTTCGAGCTCACGTCGCTGCTGCTCGTGATCGCCGTCGTGGCCACGGTGCTGCTGGCGCGCCGGCCGCGGCCCCGCCGCCGGCCCACCGAAGACGTGACCGAGCGGGACGAGGTGCGCCAGTGAGCCGGCGCAACGGCAGGCACGGCTCGTTGGCCGGGGGCGTCCGATGATCCTCGCCGTGACGCCCACGCCGACGTGGTACCTGCTGCTGGCGGCGGTGCTCTTCACCATCGGCGGCGTCGGCGTGTTGGTGCGCCGGAACCCGCTCGTGATGTTCATGTGCATCGAGCTCATGTTGAACGCCGTCAACCTGAGCTTCGTCTCCTTCGCCCGCGCCCTTGACGACCCCGCCGGCCAGACGGCCGTGTTCTTCGTGCTCGTGGTGGCGGCGGCCGAGGTCGTCGTCGGCCTCGGCATCATCGTCGCCCTGCTCCGCCGCAAGCCCGGCGCCACCGCCGACGACGTCAACATGCTCAAGGGGTAGGGATGCAGATCATCTGGCTGGTCCCCGCCCTGCCCCTGTTCGGGTTCGTCCTGCTGTTCTTCTTCGGCCGCCGCTTCGGGGAGCCGGCGGCGGGGTGGTTCGCCACCCTGATGACGGCGGCCGCCTTCTTCGTCACCCTCGGCATCTGGCTCGACATGCTGTCGAAGCCCGCCGACGAGCGGTCGCTGGTGAAGACGCTCTTCGTCTGGGTACCGGCCGGCCGGCTCCACGTCGACATCGCCTTCCTCGTTGACCCGCTGTCGGTCACGATGGCGCTGTTCGTCACCGGCATCAGCGCGCTGATCCACCTGTACTCGATCGGGTACATGCACGGTGATCGCGACTTCTCGAAGTTCTTCCTCTACCTGAACCTGTTCGTCTTCTCGATGTTGATGCTCGTGCTGGGCGACAACCTCCTGGTGACGTTCCTCGGTTGGGAAGGCGTCGGCGTCTGCTCGTACTTCCTGGTCTCGTTCTGGTTCACCCGGGTCCGGCCGCCCAGCGCCGGCAAGAAGGCGTTCATCACGAACCGCATCGGTGACTGGGGCTTCATGATCGCCATGTTCCTGGCGTTCCAGGCCACCGGCACCCTCAACTACGAGGGCATCTTCGCCCGGGCCGACACCCTTGCCACCAGCACGATCACTGCGATCTGCCTCCTGCTCTTCCTCGGCGCGGTCGGCAAGTCGGCCCAGTTCCCGCTGTACCTCTGGCTGCCCGACGCCATGGAGGGCCCCACGCCGGTGTCGGCGCTCATCCATGCCGCCACCATGGTCACGGCCGGCGTCTATCTGATGTGCCGCATCAGCCCCCTGCTGGCCCAGGT
>DASXAI010000156.1:0-2684 GCA_036406775.1 Acidimicrobiales bacterium | reverse complement strand
AGCGCTCCTCCTCGATGTGGGCCACGACTTCCTCGGGGAACCGCTCGAGGACGCTGGCGACCACGCGCTGCTCCTGCGTGGCGAGGTAGCAGCGCGCCCCGTCAGTGACGCGCCCGAGCCAACCTTGGATCTGCTCGATGTCGAGCTCGTCGCCGTAGCCCGCCTCGATGCGCTCGAGCCGGCTCGTGATGTCCTCGCTCCCGAGCTTGCACGGCGGGCACTGGCCGCACGACTCGACGTACAGGAACCGTGAGATGGTCAGCGCCGCCTGGACCATGCACGCCGTGTCGTCGAGGACCCAGAACCCACCGGCGCCGAGACCCGAGCCGGCGCCCTGCATCGCTTCGTACGACAGGCCGACGTCGAGGTGCTCGGCCGTCAGCACGGGGTTGGCCACGCCGGAGAAGGCCGCCTTCATCCGCCGGCCGGCGGCCAGTCCACTGCCGACGGCGTCGATGGCGTCGCCGAGGCGCGTGCCCATCTCGAGCTCGCCCACGTCCGGCGCCAGCACGTCGCCGACCATGGTGCACACGATCGTGCCGGGCGACTGCGACGTACCCATCGACCGGAACCAGTCGGCGCCGCGGGCAAGGATGTGGGGGACGTTGGAGAGCGTCTCGGCGTTGTTCACGAGCGTCGGATTGGCGCCGGCGGTCGCCGGCCGGCCACCGCCCGACTCCCAGCCTTCCTGGGGTCCGCCGGTGAACAGGCCGTGCTCGTACGGCGCCAGCAACCGGGGCAGCGGCGGCTTGCCCTCGATCACCTCCATCATCGCCTTCTCTTCGCCGTACAGGTACTCCTCGGGCCCGCTCACGATGGTGAACTGACAGTCCTGGCAGATGCCCGCCCGCTGGAACTCCTCGATGGCACGGGTGACGGCGGCGATCTCGCGCTCGAAGCTCGCCTTCAAGCAGACGAACGCCTCGGCGGCGCCGACGGCGAAGGCGGCGATGATCATGCCCTCGACGAGTTGGTACGGATTGGCCCGCATGAGCGCCCGGTCCTTGAACGTCGCCGGCTCGCCTTCGGCGGCGTTGCCCACCAGGTACCGGGTGCCGGCCGACGGGTCGGCGCCGGCCACCGAGGTCCACTTGCGGCCGGTGGGGAAGCCGGCCCCGCCCCGGCCGCGCAGGCCTGAGCGTTGCATGAGGTCGATGGTGGCTCGGGGGCCCATCGACTGGGCTCGCTCCACACCGAGACCGCCCACGTCGGTCGCCAACCACTCGTCGATGGACTCGATCGGTCGCTCAGGCAGCAGGAATCCGGGCACGAACCCATTCTCCCCGGCCGCACGCTCGTCTCCGTACCAGGGATGTCGTGGAATTGGGTCCCGCTCCCCCTAGGGTGGAGTGGTCCTTGAACCGTGCAAAGGAGCGTGGGCGTGCCGAAGCAGAAGGAAGATGCGATCGTCTTCGAGGGGCAGGCCGAAGAGGCCCTGAAGGGCGGGCATTTCCGCATCATCCTCGACAACGGGCACCCCGTCCTCGGTCACCTCAGCGGCAAGATGCGCAAGAACCGGATCCGCGTCCTCCCCGGCGACCGGGTCCAGGTGGAACTCTCCCCCTACGACCTGACCCGGGCGCGCATCACCTTCCGCTACAAGTAGACCGTCGCGGATCCGGCGCTGGGTCAGCCAGCGCCCGGGTGATCGACGACGTAGCGCCACGACCCGTCGGGCTGCCGACGCACGAGTTCGGCACTGCGGCCGACGACACGGTCACGCCCGTCGGCGAAGTCGATCTCCCAGTCCGCGCCGACGAGCGCCAGGTCACCGTTGGGGATCGCGTAACGGTTCCGGGACGTCATGACGCCTCCGAGCTCGACGAGGTGGCCGATGTGCGCCCGGATGGCCTCGACGCCCACCGCCTTCGAGCCGTCGGGATTCGTCACCACTGCGTCGTGCTCGTAGAGGGCGGCCAGCGCCTCCACGTCTCGTGCGTTGTAGCCGGCCGCGAAGGCCGCGTTGATGGCCTCTGGTGTGGAGGGCATGCCTGCATCCTGGTTGGTCTCTTGGCTCATTGCCAGCACGCAGAGCTTCGTGGCGCCGGCCGGTGCCAGACTCGGGCGGTGACATCGGCGATCCGAACTGCTTCCGTCGACGATGCCGGGGCCATCGGTCTCATACTCGGAGATGCGTTCGAGAACGACCCGGCGATGTCGTGGTGCTTTCCCGACCCAGGCGTGCGCCCTCGCCGGCTGGAAGCCATGTTCGGCCTGGTCGCCTCAGATGGCTACGTGCCCGTGGGTAGCTCGACGATCGTGGACGACAGCGCGGCGGCGTTGTGGTTGCCGGCCGGCACCACGTTGGGCGACGACGTGTGGGCCCCGCTGCTGGAGAAGCTGGCCGTGGCGATGGACGGCGAGCTCGAGCGAATCGGCACGCTGGTGGGCATGGTCGAAGAGGTTCATCCGTCCGACACCGACCACTGGTACCTGCTCGCGATTGGCGTTCGGCAGTCGGCGCAAGGCGCGGGCCTGGGTGGGAAGGTGCTCGGGCACACCCTGCGGCTCATCGACGAGCGGCACGAGCCGGCGTACCTCGAGGCGACGAGCCCACGCAGTCGGGCTCTCTACGAGCGGCACGGCTTCGAGGCGACGACGACGCTCACGTTGCCCGACGGGCCCGACATCTGGCCGATGTGGCGCGACGCGCGCTGAGCCCGTTTCTTGCGGGTCAGGCGCGG
>DASXAI010000155.1:0-2944 GCA_036406775.1 Acidimicrobiales bacterium | reverse complement strand
GGCGGGATGGGTGGAGCCGCCGGCGCTGGGCCTAATCATCATCAGGATTACTTGACAGTGGGAGCGGCCCGAGTGTTTGCTGGCGGCCATGGGGGCACGTCGCCGCGACGTGGTCGGCTCGGTCCGTTCTGACGCGCCGGGAGGGTGCCGGTGACCCCTGCGACCGGCCAGAACGGCGGGGCGACGGCCGACGGGAGCCGCGCCGTCCGGCCCCGGCGCGGGCCCTTGACCGGCATCCGGGTCGCCGACTTCTGCTGGATGGGTGTCGGATCGGTGGCGACGCGCCTCCTGGCCGACTTCGGGGCCGAAGTCATCAAGATCGAGGACCGGATCCGCATCGACACGCCCCGCCGGCTGCCCATCTACAAGGACGAGCCGGCCCGCAACTTCGGCGAAGAAGTGCTCGACGCCGACCCGAACAAGGGCGGCCTCTTCAACAACTACTCCCGCAACAAGCTCGGCGTCACCATCAACATGCGAGCGCCGGAAGGACGGGAGCTGGCCGAGCGCCTCATCGCCAAGAGCAGCGTCGTCTCCGAGAACTTCGCGCCCGGCGTGATGGAGCGCTGGGGCCTCACCTACGACCGGTTGCGGGAGATCTCGCCCGGCGTGATCTACGCCCGCATGAGCGGCTACGGCCACAGCGGTCCGCACGCCGAGTACCGCAGCTACGGCCCCGTCGTCCAGGCCGTGAGCGGGCTGTCGTACATCAGCGGTCTCCCGGGTCGGGAGCCGTCGGGTTGGGGCTTGTCGTACATGGACAACCAGGCCGCCTTCTACAACTCGGCGGCGCTGCTCATGGCCATCTATCGCCGGAACGAGACGGGCGAGGGCACCGAGATCGACGTCTCCGCCATCGAGGCCGGCATCACCCTCGTCGGTCCGATCCTGCTCGACGTCACCGTGAACGGGCATTCGGCCGTCCGTGACGACTACCCCACCGGCAACCGGCTGGAGTGGCCCGACGCCGCGCCCCACGGCGTGTACCCGGCCGCTGGCACCGACCGCTGGGTGGCCATCGCCGTGTTCGACGACGCCCAATGGGACGGCCTCGTGAAGGTGCTCGGCCAGCCGGCGTGGGCCGAGGCGCCCGAGTTCACCACCCAGGCCGCCCGCCACGCCCACCAGGACGAGCTGGACGAGCACGTGTCGGCGTGGACCCGCTCGCGAGATCGGCACGAGATCACCGAGCTGTTGCAGGCGGAAGGCGTCCCGGCCGGCGCCGTCCAGAACGCCAAGGACCTCAACGAGACCGATCCGCAGATCGCGCACCGGGGCGTCTTCTTCGAGATGGACCACCCGGTGATCGGATGGGCCCGGTTCGAGGGCAACCCGTTCCAGTTCTCGGCCACTGCCCCCGACAACTGGCGTTCGGCCCCGCTGCTCGGCGAGGACAACGAGTACGTGTTCAAGGACGTCATCGGGCTCGACGACGACGAGTTCGACCGGCTGCGGACGGGGGGCGTCATCTGATGCCCGAGGCGACCCATACCGTCCTCGACGGGCTGCGCGTCGTCGAAGTCGCCACCGATCCGGCCGGCGAGATGCTCGGCAAGGTGCTGGCCCAGATGGGCGCCGACGTCCTCAAGATCGAGCCGCCCGAAGGATCGCCGACGCGTGCCATCGGGCCGTTCGTCACCGGGCACGACGACCGCGACCACAGCCTGACGTTCTGGTACTACAACGCCGGCAAGCGCAGCGCCGTCGTCGACTACCGCACGGAGTCCGGCCGGTCCGACCTGCTCGGCCTGCTCCCCGATCACGACGTCTGCATCACCACGCTGCGGCCGCCCGACGCCCGGGCCCTGGGCCTCGAAGCGGCCCAGCTCGCGCTGGCGTCCGACCGGCTCGTCGTCGTGTCGATCACGCCGTTCGGCCTCGACGGTCCCTGGGCCGATCGCGTCAGCTCCGACCTCGTCGGCCTCGCCCTCGGCAGCCCCCTCAACAGCTGCGGCTACGACGACCACTCCATCCCGCCCATCCGGCCGGGCGGCGACCAGGGGTACCAGTCGGCGTGCAGCTTCGCCCTCATGGCGCTGATGCTCGCCCTGGTCGACCGCCAGCACAGCGGGACCGGCCAGGTGGTCGACGTCGGCATGCACGACTGCCTCAGCGTGAGCGCCGAGCTGGCCAACCCGTACTGGTTCTATCCGAAGGCCGTCGTCCACCGGCAGACGTGCCGGCACGCCCAGCCCACACCCACGGCCCCGGCCCTCTTCCCGTGCGGCGACGGTCGCTACGTCTACTTCGTGCTGTTCGTCGCCGACCTGAAGCCGTTCCGCCTCCTGGTCGACTGGATGGCGACGCTCGGGGTCGAGGCCGATCTGGTCGAGCCGCAGTACGAGGACGCTGCGTTCCGGCAAGCCAACTTCGGCCACGTGCAGGAGCTGGTGGAAGTCTTCTTCCTGCTGCAGACGGCGCAGGAGGCCTACCACGGCGGCCAGGCCCGCGGCCTACCGATCGGCATCGCCTACGCGCCCGACGATCTCTTCGACGACGAGCACCTCGAGGCGCGCGACTTCTTCGTGACCATCGAGCACGACGACGGTCCCGCCGCGCTGTACCCGGGCGCGCCGATCCGGTTCTCGTCGTTCGCGTCCGCGCCGCCGAGTCGCGCCCCTCGCCTCGGCGAGCACACCGACGAGGTGCGGACGCGAGCCCGCACCGCAGGAGCTGATGCGTGATGAGCGACCACCGCGACCGCTGTGCCATCGTCGGCATCGGAGCAACGGAGTTCTCGCGAAACTCCGGTCGGAGCGATCTGACGCTCGCCACCGAGGCGGCGCTGGCGGCCATCGAGGACGCCGGCCTCGAGCTGGACACGATCGACGGCATCGTCCGGTGCGACATGGACCTCGTGCGGCCCAACGACCTGGTCCACGCCCTCGGCCTGCGCCAGCTGAACTACTGGGGCGAGACGGGGCCAGGCGGCGTGGCGCCGTGT
>DASXAI010000154.1:0-3656 GCA_036406775.1 Acidimicrobiales bacterium | reverse complement strand
TCCTCGCCTACGAGACCGACCTCCTCGAGTACGCCGACATCTTCACCGGATCCACGGTGGTAGAGGCCAAGACGACGGCGCTGGTCGACGCCGCCACCGCCGAACTCGACGACGTGCTCGCCCTCGGCGGCGCCTTCGAAGCCATCGACGAGCTGAAGGGGCGTCTCGTGCGGTCGCTGGCCGAGCGCGCCCGTCGCATCGAGTCGGGCGAGCAACTGGTCGTGGGCGTCAACGCCTACACCGAGACCGAACCGTCACCGCTCGGGACGGCGGAGTCCATCCTGCGCGTCGATCCCGCCGTCGAGGCCAAGCTGGTGGCCGAAGTGGAGGCCTGGCGGGCCGACCGTGACGCCGGCGCCATCACGTCGGCGCTCGACGAGCTGCGCCGGGTGGCGACGTCGACCGAGAACATCATGCCGGCCACGATCGCCCTCGCCCACGCCGGCGGGACCACCGGCGAGTGGGCCGACGCGCTGCGCGACGTGTTCGGCGAGTTCCAGGCGCCGACGGGGGTGGCGGCCGCGGTGGGTCACCGCACGGCGGAGCTGGCCGCCGTGGCCCAGCGGGTCAGGGACTTGCCCGGTGGCCCGCCGAAGCTGCTCGTGGCCAAGCCGGGCCTCGACGGGCACTCCAACGGGGCCGAGCAGATCGCGGTGGCGGCCCGGGATGCCGGGATGGAAGTCGTGTACTCGGGCATCCGGCTCACACCCGAGCAGATCGCGGCCTCCGCCCGCGACGAGGACCCCGACGTGGTGGGCCTGTCGATCCTCTCCGGTAGCCACCTCGCCCTCGTGCCCGAGGTGCTGCGCCTGCTCGAGGCCGAAGGCGTCGACGCGCCGGTGGTGGTGGGCGGCATCATCCCGGACGACGACGAGAAGGCCCTGCGTTCGCTCGGCGTCGCCGCCGTCTACACGCCCAAGGACTTCGACTTCGGTCGCATCATGGACGAGATCGCCACCATCGCTGTGGCCCGCCGCGGCGCTCAAGCCCCGAGGTGACGGTTTTCGACAACTGTTGTCGATTTGCGTCACATCGAGTCGAGACGAGGCGGGAGTCAGGGCTCGATGGTGGTCGTCGTGGTCGTCGGCGGCGGGATCTTGAGTCGCTGACCTTCCTCGATGTGGTTGGGATCTGTGAGCCCGTTGGCCGAAATGAGGTCCTTGACCGACAGGCCGAACATCTTGGCGATGGCGCTCAGTGACTCGCCGGCCTTGACGATGTAGACGGACGGCAGCGTCGTCGTCGTCTCCGACACGTCGCCGGCATCAGGCGGGACCGTCGGCAACGGTGTGGTGGGCGTTGTCGACTTGTTGTCGCCGCCGCACGCCACCAGGAGCGTCGCCGCCACGAGCACGGCGGCGACGCGGCGTCGCCCGGACCGCCTCGTCACGACCCGCCCCTCGCTCTCATGTCTCCCATCTTGGTTCACCTATCTTTGCCCGGCATGGCCGCCGCCCACCTCGAGACCGTCACGTACCCGGGCGCCCGGCGGCCGAACCGGATCCGTCGGGTCGAAGCCCACGGCGTCGGCATCGCCGTCTACGAGTGGGGTGACGAGTCGGCGCCGCCGCTCTTCTGCGCCCACGGCGGCCTCGACTTCGCCGCCACCTTCGACCTCATGGCGCCCATCGTCGCCGATGGCGGCTGGCGCGTGATCTCGTGGGACCAGCGCGGCCACGGCGACAGCGACCGCGCCGCGCTCTACGCGTGGGACGCCGACATTCGGGACGCGCTGGCGGTCATGGACTCCACGACGCGCGAACCGGCGCCGGTGTTGGGCCACTCGAAGGGCGGCGGGATCATGACGCATCTGGCCGACGCCGTCCCCCATCGCGTCAGTCACGTCATCAACCTCGACGGGCTGCCGACCCGACGGCCGGCCCCCGACATCCCCAATCACGACCGCAGCCGCATGCTGGCCGCCGAGCTCGAGGGCTGGCTCGACCACCGCCGGATCGCCGCCGACGCGCAGCGCAAGCCCGGCACGCTGGAGGAGTTGGCGAAGCGGCGGGCCCATCTGAACCCGCGCCTGCCGCACGAGTGGCTGCGGTACATCGCGAGCATCGGCGCGCGCCACGACCCGGACGGATGGCGCTGGAAGCTCGACCCGTCGATGCGCTTCGGCGGATTCGGGCCCTGGCGACCGGAATGGTCGATGTACCGCATGGGCGGGCTCGGCATGCCGCTGCTCGGTGTGCTCGGGCTGGCGCCGGAGGAGATGGGCTGGGGCACGCAACCCGAGGAGGTGAAGCCGTGGCTGCCGCCCGGCGCCCGCTTCGTACCGCTGCCTGACACCGGCCACTTCGTGCACATCGAACGGCCCGAGGTGATCGCCGACCTGGTGCTCGATTTCCTCGGATGACCACGACCTGGTTGCAGCACAACCTCGTACGGCTCGCCCTCCACCAACTCGCCGACGGCGCCGGCCGGCCGCTCCTCCTGCTCCACGGCCTGGGGGAAGCGTCGCCGGCCGAGCTCCCGGTGTGGGCCCGGCCGTGGGTGGGGCCCGTCTACGCCCTCGACTTCACCGGGCACGGCCAATCGACGGTGCCCAAGGGCGGCGGCTACACGGCCGAGGTCCTGATGGGCGACGCCGACATCGCCCTCGCCGCCATCGGACCGGCCACCGTGGTGGGCCGGGGCGTGGGCGCCTACGTGGCCCTGCTCATCGCCGGTGCCCGGCCCAAGCTCGTGCGCGGGGCGGTGCTGAGCGACGGCCCCGGGCTGCAGGGTGGCGGCGAAGGACCGACGTCGAACGTGCTCTTCACCATCGACGACGACGCGCCCGCGCCGCCCGACCCGTGGGCGCTCATCGAGCTGTCACGGGACGTGCGCCCGGGCGACTATGCGACCAGCTTTGCCCGCCAGGCGCTGCAGCTCTCGGGCGTGTCGTGGCCGTTGGCGGTGTGCACCCGGTGGCGGCCGTCGTGGCTCGACGCCGTGGCCAACCAGCCCGGCGTGCTCGACGTGAGCCTCGAGGAGGCCGTGACCTTCTACCGCGATCTGTAGGCGACGACGTGCGTGAGGTCGACGAGGGCCGGGCGAGCGTCGGCCGCGATCGGCGCCACGGCCAGGCCGTCGAGGGCCTCGGCCACGAGCGCATCGATGCGGCTCTCCAGCTCGGCCACGGCGCCGGTGGAAACGAGGATCTCCTGGATGGCGGCGACGTCGGCCGGGCTCAGCTCGGGATCGCCGACGGCGGCGAGGATCTCGCGCTGGGCCGGGTCGGCCCGGGCCGCGGCGAGGGCGAGGAGCACGGTGGGCTTGCCCTCGCGTAGATCGTCGCCGACGGGCTTGCCCGTGAGCTCCGGGTCGCCGAACGCACCGAGAAGGTCGTCGCGGAACTGGAAGGCGTCGCCCAGCGGGACGCCGTAGGCCGACAGGCCGGCCAGGAGGTCGGCGGCGGCCGCTGACGGCTCGGCCAGGAGCGCGCCCACGTGCAACGGCCGCTCGACCGTGTAGCGCCCCGACTTGTAGCGGGCGATCCGCTCCGCCGCCGCCGCCCGCCGCTCGCGGCGCGCCGTGCCGAGGATGTCGAGGTACTGGCCCACGTTGAGCTCGAGCCGCAGTTCGGTCCACACGGCGCGCGCCCCGTCGGGTGCCGGCCGCATGAGCTCGTCGGCGTAGACATAGGCAAGATCGCCGGCGAGGATGGC
>DASXAI010000153.1:0-6156 GCA_036406775.1 Acidimicrobiales bacterium | reverse complement strand
TACAGGGGCCCGCGGTCGTTCGCTCTGCCCGAGTTCGATCCCTACTGGGAGCGGGTGCAGGAGTCGGGCGTTCTCGTGGTGCTGCACGCCTCCGACTCCGGGTACGTCCGGTACACGAACGAGTGGGAGGGCGCCTCGACGGAGATGCAGGCCTTCGCTCAGCCGCAGATCTTCTCGGCCTCGGTGCGCGACTGGCACCGCGAGATCCAAGACGCCGTGACGTCAATGATCTGCCACGGCGCCCTGTGGCGGTTCCCGGACGTGAAGGTGGCGCTCATCGAGAACGGGGCGGGCTGGGTGCCGTCGTTGCTGCAGCACCTCGACCACGCCTGGCGCAACATGCCCCAGGCCTATCCGGAGAAGCCGTCGGACACGTTCAAGAAGAACTTCTGGATGCATCCGTTCCACGAGGAGGATCCCACCGAGCTCGTGAAGCTCCTGGGCGCCGACCACGTGATCTTCGGCTCCGACTTCCCCCATGTCGAGGGCCTCGCCGATCCCATCACCTACATCGACGAGATCTCGCACCTGCCCGAGGACGACATCCGCAAGATCATGGGCGGCAACATGATCGAGCTCCTCGGCCTCGGCGCCAAGGTCTGACCCGGCGAATCCTCAACCGGTCGCGGTGCGTCCGTCGACGCGCACCGCGCGCCGGGTGAAGCGCCACTGGCCGTCGACGACGGCGTACTCGTCGAGATAGCGGCCCCAGTGGTCGAGGCCGTGGTCCATGATCACGAAGAAGTAGCAGCGGCCGGTGGCGTGGCTCTCGTCGCGCACGTCGATCTGGTGGGTGGAGACGTTGTGGCGCACGTACGGTGGCGCGCCCCGATCGGTGGCCTCGGCCGTCCACCGCTCCTTCGTGCCGGTGAAGATCAGCGCGATCTCGTCCAGGCCGGTGTGCAACGTGGACGAGCCCGGGTCGCCCAGTTCCATCACGGCGTCGGACGCGAACAGCTCGAGCACCTGCGGCACGCGGCCGGCGTCGCCGTTGGCGTTGTAGCGGGCGACGAGGTCGCGGATCGACTCCCGGGCGACGACCTCCCAGACCTCCATCAGACGGCGGCGATGACGTCGTCGGCGTAGCGCTTCGTCCAGTCGCGGAAGTCGTCGACGGTGAGCCGCGCCGACGCCAGCGACGGATCGCCCAGGATGGTGGTGTTGGGCGTGGGGCCGGCGACGATGCGCGTGACACCGAGGTCCTCGCACCGCTTGATGTCGTCGATGCTTCGCCCCAGTCCGGTGCTGATCTCGAAGGGCAAGTGCTCGCGCCCGGCGTCGCGCCGCTCCTGCTGCACGACGGCCAGCATCTCGGCCAGGGTGTCGTGCTCCTTGGCGCCGATCTCGATCCAGCCGTCGCCGAGGCGTCCGGCCCGCCGCAAGGCCGGCCGCGACGAGCCACCGACCTCGATGGGGATGCCCTGCTTCTGCACCGGCTTGGGGTCGAAGGCCACGGCGTCGAACTGGTAGTGCTCGCCGTTGTGTTCGATGGTCTCCTCCGACCACAGCCGCCGCAGGATCCCGATGATCTCGTCGGTGCGGGCGCCGCGGTCGTGGAACGACTGCCCGGCCGCCACGAACTCCTCCTCCAGCCAGCCCACGCCGATGCCGAGCGTGACCCGTCCGCCCGAGACGCGGTCGAGCGTCACCACCGATCGAGCCGTAGGGAAGGGGTGGCGCAAGGGGAGGATGTACACGTTGGTGGCGAGGCGGATGGAGGATGTGGCGTTGGCGACGGCGCCGAGGACGACCCACGGGTCGTACATCGCGGTGCGCGGGGTGATGGGTGGGTAGCCCGAGTCCGTGTAGAGGTACGTCGGCGGCATCGTCGCCGGGAGCACCATGTGCTCCGGCATCCAGATCGACTCGAAGCCGTTCGCCTCGGCGGCCGCCGCCACCTCCGGGTAGTACCGCGGGCTCAGCCCGAACATGGCCACGCCGAACTTCACGAGCCCTCCCTGCAGGTCGGATGTCTGACATCAGTCTTGGGAGCCGTTCGGGCCGGTGTCAAGCGGTACGGTGGGGTCGGTGGAGGTTCAGACGGCGTGGCGCTCACCGGGGCCGGCGCACGAGCAAGTGGCGGCCCACATCCGGGCTCAGATCATCTCGGGCGAGCTCGGGCCCGGCGCGCGCCTGCCCAACGAGATCGAACTGGCCGAGGCGTTCGGCGTCAGCCGCACCACGATCCGGGAGGCACTGGGCGGTCTCGTCGGCCAGGGCCTGATCGTCAAGACGCGCGGCCTCACCGGAGGTAGCTACGTCGCCGAGCCGTCGATCGACCAGCTGTCCGAGACCCTGCAAGTCGGCCTGCACCTCCTGGGTCGGTCCGAGGGCATCTCGGTCGAGGAGTTCGTCGAGATCCGTGAGCTGCTGGAGGTGCCGGCGGCCCGGCTCGCGGCCGAGCGCCGCACCGAGCAGGACCTGGTCGACCTGGAGGCGACGATCCCGCCGGTCGAGAAGTCGCACCCCAACTCGCGGGGACGGCCCGTGGCCGACCTGCATCGTCACCGCGCCGACCGCTGGTTCCACACCGCCGTCGTCGACATCTGCCGCAACCGTCTGCTCACGCTGGCCGCGGAGCCGATCTTCATCGTGTTGCAGCAGCAGATGCGGGCGCGCCGCCACGGCGCCGCCTACCACGAGGAGATCGTGCACCAGCACCGCCAGATCGCCGACGCCATCGCCGCCGGCGACGCCGACCGCAGCGGCGAGCTCATGCGCGAGCACCTCGAGTGGCTCCGCCCGAGCTACCGCACGGTGTGGGCCCGGCCCGAGGGGTGACGACCCGGGGCGGGCGTGTGCCTCAGCGCTCGACGAGGTCGGGGTATCGGGCCTCGATGAGGCGGCGGAACCCGTCCTGCCACGTCACCTCGCACGACCCGAGGACCTCGTGCATCAGCGTGGTGTCCATGCGGTTGGAGGGATACGTGTCCTCGGTGTAGTGGAAGGTCGGTTCGATGCCGAGCAGCTCGCCGGCGAACCGGCAGTAGTCCTCGATCCCGACGGGCTCATGGTTGCTGAAGTTGACCGTGACCGGCGGGACCCGGCCGCAGTCGAACGCCTTGATGGCGAGGCGAACGGCGTCGTCGACCCACATGACCGAGCCCTGGCGCGGCTCGGTGGGGTTCACCCAGACCGGCTTGCCGCGGACCATGCGGTCGATGCGCACGAGCGGGCCTGTCGCTTCGGGCCCGTAGACGGCGCCGACGCGCAGGATGATGGTGGGGATCTCCCACATGGTGGCGAGGTAGTTGACGAGCTGCTCGGCCGCGATCTTGGACAGGCTGTAGGCGGGGATCGGCGCGCCGTAGTCGTCGGTCTCCTTCACGGGATGGGTCTGGTGCTTGTACACGCCACCGGTGGAGCAGAAGACGAAGCTGGTCACGTTGCGGCAGTGCTCCAGCAACCGGCCCGTGCCTGTCACGTTGACCTCGAAGGTGTAGTGCATGTCGTCCTCGGACGACATCGCCACCATGGCGCCGGCGTGGAAGACGTGGTCGAAGTCGCCGGGCAGGTCGGTGAGCGGGTCGCGGGCGATGTCCTTGGCCACGCACACGACGCCCATGGCCTCGAGGTCGCGGCGGGCCTCAGGATCGCCGAACCGAGCCAGCCCCCACACCTCGTTGGTCCGGACCAGCTCCCTGACGATCGGCTTGGCCAGGTGCCCGGCCGGCCCGGTGACGAGGATCTTCTTATCGTCCATGGCACCCCACCATTCCGACGGCGACGGTGCGGCCGTCGCGTCCTTCGTCCGTCATCGTCACGAGCATCGCCACGTGGGGGGTGCCGCCACCGACGGCGTCGACGGCGACGGCGAACGGACCCACGAGGCCGGGCGCCACGTAGTGGATGTCGAGGCTGTCGATCACCGGCGCCTCCATGCCGGCGTCGAGCACTGCCCGCCGCGCCGCCTGCTCGACGAGGACGGCGGCCCCGCCTCCGTGGAGCACGCCGTTGACGTTGCGCAGCGTCTCGAGGAAGGGCGCCTGGTAGGTCCGGGTGGCGCCGGCGAGCCCGATCGGCGTGAACGTCACGAACTCGTCGATGGGCGGCCCGTCGCCTGGCACGACGGGCGGGTCGTAGAAGTCGCCCTCGGGGCGCTGGAAGTCGGGCTGGTGGCTGCCGCCCGACCCGGGCAGCGCGCCCGAGGTGACGGTGGCCAGGCCGACGACCGTGCCGTCGTCGTCGCTCACGTGGACCGCCGACACGACGTTGGCTCGGCCGACGCGCACGACGTTCGAGTCGATGTACAGCCGCCGGCCCGTCGGTTCGACCGGCACGCGTAGCGCGAGGTGGGTGGTGACGTGGGCGGTGCCACCCTGAGCGACGCGGGCGGCGAACATGGCGCCCACGTCGACGATCGTCGCCAGCGCGCCGAGCGACAGTCGGCCGTCACTGGTGCGGGTCCGCGTGCTGAGCTCGAACACGCCGCGCACGGTGTCCTCGGCGGTGCGGTCGAGACGCACCCCGAGGTGGGCCCGGAGGTGGACGACGTCGCGGACCGGGAGCGGTTCGCTCATGTGGTGCCGTTCAGGCGGGGGAGCACATCGTCGACGAAGCGGTGCAGGCCCTCCCAGCCGACCTTGGGGTCGAGGCCGCCCATGAGCGGCTTGAACGTGAGCCGGCCCGTGCGCCTTGCCAGTTCGACGCATTCGTCCGGCGTGACGACGCGGTACATGCCGCTCTGGCGGAGCTCTTCGGCGTCGGTGGCCTCGGCGTAGACCGCACCCCGCCGGCCGCGGACCCACTTGCCGTAGGCGTTGGCTTCGTAGAGGGCATGCGGCGCAATGACGGGCCAGTCGCGTTCGGGGTCGTCGGACACGTGGAGGAAGAGCGGCGATGGCTCGGCCGATGGCGGGCTCGACTTCGGCTCGGGCCGGCCCAGCGCTCGCACCTCGTCGAGGTAGATCTCGTAGAGGCGGGCGCCCAACGGCTCGTAGCCCTCGGCGATGCGCGCCGCTCGCTTGGCGGTGGCGGGCGACGCCCCGCCGAGGAAGATGTCGGGCCGCGGCTCCTGCGCCGGACGGGGGAGGATCCGGACGGTGCGGCCGTCGAACTCGAACGGCTCGCCGGTCCACGCGTCCTTGAGAGCGGCCACGGCTCGCTCCATCAACGACGGCCGCCGGCGGATGTCGAGACCGAACTGCTCGTACTCCTCCTCGCGGTAGCCGCCCGCCACCGTGAGGCGCAGCCGCCCGCCGCTCACCAGATCGAGGACGGCGAGGTCCTCGGCGGCGCGCAGCGGATGGTAGAGCGGCAGCAGCACCACGCTCAGGTGGATGAGCATCTGCTGCGTCACGCCGGCCACGGCCGCCGCCATCACGATCGGCGACGGCAGGTACCCGTCGTCGCTGGCATGGTGCTCCGGGAACGTCACGCGGCTGAAGCCGTGTTGGTCGGCCCAGGCGCACTGCTCGATCGCAGCCCGGTAGAGCTCGGTGGCGGGAGCACCGAAGGCAGGTGCCCGCATGTCGTAGACCAGGCCGTAGTCGGTCGTCATTTGCATCTCCCGGGCTCCATAGTCTACCAAACGGTTGATGGGTGGTCCCTGCTCACGGTCGGCGCGTGGCCACGTCACCCGTGCACTCGGCACACAGGTCGTCGCCGTGGCACAGTTCGACCTTGACGATGGTGGAGCGCTCGCCCGTCGACTCGACCACGCCGGTGTACACGAGCTCCACGTTGAGCGGGGCCGGCTTCCAGTAGCGGATGGTGAGCGATCGCGTCATGCCGCCCAGGCCGTTGATGCCCGCCGTCATCACCGTCATGGCGTCGAAGGCCGACGCCATCAGGCCGCCGTGGACGAACCCCGGCGGCCCTTCGTGCAGCGGCCGGTAGGTGGCGCGACCGACGAGTCGTTCGCCGTCGGGCGTCACGACGAGCGGCGGGGCCGCCGGGTTGGTGGCGCCGATGATGGGATGGGTCGCGAACACGCCGGCCGCACCGCCGAGGCGCTCGCCTTGGTGGTAGCGACTCGGCTCGGCGTAGGGCGCCAGGCGATCGGCCAGCGCGTCGGCGGCGGTGGCGATCTCGGCGAGCAGTTCCTCGGACGCGGTGGTGCCGGCAGCCAGGTTGGTGAGGCGGCGCAAGGCGACAGCGGCGCGCACGGCGCCGGCGACGGTGGGCGGGGCACCGGCGAAGGCAAGGGCGGCGCGG
>DASXAI010000152.1:0-7076 GCA_036406775.1 Acidimicrobiales bacterium | reverse complement strand
GGGTGACCCGGCGGTGGGCGGGCGGGCCGTCGGGGGCGTCGCTGGCGTGCGGCCCCGAACCCGACCCGCTCTGCGTCGTCGACGCCAGGCTCACGTCGTGCGGTTGTAGCACACGCCGGCCGCCGCTCCGACCGACCCGCAGGTCGCCCCACATCCCGCCAGTGGCGCCCGTTGGGGCGGAATCCGCACCGTGGAGCGACACAAGCGAGGAAAGGGACTCGTGCTGTACCGAGGTCGGCAGCGGGCCATCAGCGCTGCGGTACGGTCGGGAACGTGACGCCGCCCCCGTCACCGTCGCTGCGCACGCTGGCGCTGCCGGAGCGGGTGGACGTCGTGGCGCTGGTCCTCGTCGTCGCCGCGGTGTGGTGCTATGTGAACGGCGTGCGCCGGCTGCACCGGCGGGGCCGACACTGGTCGGCCGGGCGCACGACGGCGTTCGTCAGCGGGGGGGCCGTCATCGTCGTCGCCACGCAGACCGGCGTGGCGCGCTACGACACGGTCCTCTTCAGCGACCACGTCTTCCAGCACGTGCTGCTCGGGATGCTGGCTCCGGTACTGCTGGCCCTCGGGGCGCCGATCACGCTCGCCCTCCAGGCCGGTGGCGTGTCGACGAAGCGGATGCTGCGCCACGCGCTCGATACACCGGTCGCCCGCACCCTCACCCATCCCATCACCGCGACGGTGCTCTTCGGCGCCACGCTCTTCGTGCTCTACTTCACGCCGCTCTACGAGCTGTCGCTGCGCAACGGCGTCGTGCACGCGTGGGTCCACATCCACTTCGTCGTCGTGGGTGTGCTCTTCGCCGAGGTGATCGTCGGCCTCGACCTGAGCCGGCACCGCACCGACTACCTCGCCCGGCTCGGCCTGGTGATGGCCACCGTTCCGTTCCATGCCTTCCTCGGTGTGGCCCTCCTGTCGTCGACGACGGTGCTGGCCGGCGACTGGTATGCGGGCACGGGCCGCACGTGGGGCGGCGATGCCCTCGCCGACCAGCGCGCCGGGGCCGGGATCTTGTGGGCCGCGGGAGAACTGTTCGGCCTGGTCCTGGCCGGTGTCGTGCTGGCCCGATGGATGGCCCACAGCGAGCGCGAAGCGCGCCGCCACGACCGTCTGCTCGACGCCGGCGTGGCCGCCCGATGATGCGCCGCCACCTCCGGTGGGGTGCCGTCGCGCTGCTCGTCGTCGTCCTCGCCGGCTGCGGAAGCGACCTCGGGCTGCCCTCGCCCGTCACCTCTCAAGCGGCCAAGACCCGCGACCTGTGGCGGATCTTCGTCGTGCTCGCCATCATCATCGGGCTCATCGTCTACGGGCTCATCATCTTCGTCATCGTCCGCTACCGGCCCCGCCGTCGCGGCGACGACGAGGCGAACCCGAGCCAGCGCCAATACAACGTCCCCGTCGAGGTCGTGTACACGGCGATCCCGATCGTGATCGTCGGCGTGCTCCTCGGGCTGTCGATCCGCACCGAGCGCGACATCACGAGTACATCGGCGCCCGCCGACGTCACCGTCCATGTCGTCGGCTTCCAGTGGCAGTGGCAGTTCTCGTACGAGGGCACGCCGGTCGTCGTCACGGGCGTGCCGGGCAAACCTCCGGTGCTCGTGCTGCCGACGGCGCGTACGGTGCGCCTCGAGCTCAGTTCGCCCGACGTCGTCCACTCCTTCTGGGTGCCGCACTTCATCGAGAAGCGTGACCTGATCCCCCGGGTGGACAACGCCATCCAGGTGCGAGTGGACCAGCCGGGTCAGTGGGACGGCGTCTGCTCGGAGTTCTGCGGCCTCGACCACACCACGATGCGCTTCAGTGTCCAGGCCGTCCCGGGAGCACAGTTCGACGCCTGGTTGGCCAGCGGGGGGACCACGAGCCCATGACGATCGTCGAGGATCGACCGGATCTGACGGCCGAGCCGGAACCGCCGCCCGAGCGGCGCGCCACCGGGATCCTCGGCTGGATCACGACGGCCGATCACAAGCGCATCGGCATCTCGTACATGGTGACGGCGTTCGTGTTCTTCTTCATCGGCGGCGCCATGGCCGAGCTCATGCGCCTGCAGCTCGCCCAGCCGAACCAGGACATCGTCAGCGAGGACCTGTACAACCAGCTGTTCACGATGCACGGCACGATCATGCTGCTGCTGTTCGTGAGCCCCTTCGCCCTGGGGATCGGCAATTACTTCGTGCCGCTGATGATCGGCGCCAAGGACATGGCGTTCCCGCGCCTCAACGCCCTCGGCTACTGGTTGACGCTGTTCGCCGGCATCGTGATGCTCGGCGGCTTCGCCACCAAGGACGGCGCCGCCAAGTTCGGCTGGTACGGCTACACGCCGCTCTCCGACGGCGTGCGCTCGCCCAATCTCGGCGGCGACCTGTGGATCGTGGGCATCGCCATGCTGGGTCTGGCCGGCGTCATCACCGCCCTCAACGTCATCGCCACCGTGTCCTGCATGCGGGCCCCCGGGATGACGATGTTCCGCATGCCGATCTTCGTGTGGAACTTCTTCGTGGTCAGCCTGCTGATCCTGGCCACGTTCCCCGTGCTCACGGCGGCCGGCGTGATGCTGTTCGCCGACCGCAACTTCAACGCCCACATCTTCGACGCGACCCACGGTGGCTACCCGCTGCTCTGGCAACACCTGTTCTGGTGGTTCGGCCACCCGGAGGTGTACATCCTCGTGTTGCCGTTCTTCGGCGTGGTCACCGAGATCTTCGCCGTCTTCTCCCGTCGCCCGGTGTTCGGTTACAAGACGCTGATCTTCGCCACGCTGGCGATCGGGTTCCTGTCGGTGGGCGTCTGGGCCCACCACATGTTCACCACCGGCGCGGTCCTGCTGCCGTTCTTCTCCGGCATGACGATGCTGATCGCGGTGCCCACCGGGGTGAAGTTCTTCAACTGGATCGGCACGATGTGGGGCGGCCAGCTCAACTTCAAACAGCCGCTGATCTGGAGCCTCGGCTTCCTTTTCACGTTCCTGCTCGGCGGGCTCACGGGACCGATGCTGGCCTCGGCGCCACTCGACTTCCATCTCTCCGACTCGTACTTCGTAGTAGCCCACTTCCACTCCGTGCTGTTCGGCGGATCGGTGTTCGGCGTGTTCGCCGCGGTGTACTACTGGTTCCCGAAGATCACAGGGAAGCTGCTCGACGAACGCCTCGGCATGGTCCACTTCTGGCTGACGTTCATCGGCTTCCACCTCACGTTCATGGTGCAGCACGTCCTCGGCCTCGAGGGCATGCCGCGTCGCATCCAGACGTACACGAGCGCCGACGGCTGGGGCGGGTTGAATCTGGCATCGACCATCGGTGCGTTCCTGTTGGGCGTGTCGACGTTCCCGTTCCTTTGGAACGTGTGGCGCTCGTGGCGGCGCGGTACGCCTGCCGGCCGCAACCCCTGGGACGGCCAGACGCTCGAGTGGTGGACGGCGTCGCCGCCCGTCCCCGAGAACTACGACGTGCCGCTGCCGCCCATACGGTCGGAGCGTCCGGTGTGGGACGCCGACCATCCCGACGCCAAGGCGACGGCGCACTGATGGCCGAGCCGGGTGAAGTCATGAAGACACCCCGCCAGCGGTTCGCAACGGAAGTGGCGATCTACGCCGCCCTCGCCGTGTTCCTCATCGGCGGCGGCATCATCTACGGCGTGTGGTCGGGCGAGGAGGCGGGCACGGCGTTGCTCGTGTTGACCGGTGTCTTCGCCGCCATCGTCGCCGGCTACCTCGGGCTGCAGGACCGCCTCGAGCGGCGCACGGCGCGCCCCGGCACGACCGAGTCGGGGCCGGTCGAGGAGGAGCAGTTCCTGCCCCATGCCAGCGTCTGGCCGTTCGAGATGGGCGCCGGCATGGCGCTGGCCTTGTCGGGCGTGGTGCT
This sequence comes from Acidimicrobiales bacterium, assembly GCA_036406775.1. GTDB lineage: Bacteria > Actinomycetota > Acidimicrobiia > Acidimicrobiales > Ilumatobacteraceae > DASXAI01. The sequence continues at coordinate 3,213 of DASXAI010000152.1, read as the reverse complement.
CGGCTGGGCCCTGTTCGTGCCGGGTGTCATCCTCCTGGTGCATGCCCTCGTCGGGTGGACGGTCCAGAGCCGCCAGCGCTCCCCCCACTGATCTCACCCCGGCCGACTAGCCTGCCCGCCCGCTATGGCCGACCGCACCCTCGTCATCCTGAAGCCCGACGCCGTCGAACGAGGCCTCGTCGGCGAGGTCCTCGCCCGCTTCGAGCGCAAGGGCCTGCGCATCGTGGCCCTCGAACTGCGGCACCTCGACGGCACCACCCTCGAGCGCCACTACGAGGAGCACGTGGGTAAGGCGTTCTACGGGGAGCTCGTGGCGTTCATGCGGCGGTCACCCGTGGCGGTGGCCGTCGTCGAGGGCCCCACGGACACGTGGCAGATGGTGCGGACCCTCATGGGGCCCACCAACCCGCGTGACGCCGCTCCGGGCACCATCCGAGGCGATTTCGGCACCATCGTCACCGAGAACCTGGTGCACGGCAGCGACGGTCCCGAGTCGGCAGCCAGGGAGATCGCCATCTTCTTCCCCGACCTGAGCGACTAGTCTCGACGCCGACCCGCCCACTCGGCTTGCGAGAGGGGGCACCGCATGCCCGCCAACAACCCGCTCACCCTGGGCCGCGACATGGCAGTCGACCTGGGCACCGCCAACACGCTCATCTACGTGCGCGGTCACGGCATCGTCCTCAACGAGCCGTCGGTGGTGGCGGTGAACGTGCGGGACGGCCGGCCGCTGGCGGTGGGTCTCGAGGCCAAGCGGATGATCGGCCGCACACCGGCCCACATCCAGGCCATCCGGCCCTTGAAGGACGGCGTGATCGCCGACTTCGAGATCTGCGAGAAGATGCTCCGCTACTTCATCCACAAGGTGCACCGCAGCCGGTGGGTGAAGCCCCGCATGGTGATCTGCGTCCCGTCGGGCATCACCGGCGTGGAGCAGCGGGCCGTCCAGGAAGCCGCGGAGTACGCCGGCGCGCGCAAGCCCGCCTACATCATCGAGGAACCGATGGCCGCCGCCATCGGGGCTGGCCTGCCGGTGTCCGAGCCCACCGGCAACATGGTGGTCGACATCGGTGGCGGCACCACCGAGGTGGCCGTCATCTCGCTGGGGGGCATCGTGACCAGCCAGTCGGTGCGGGTGGCCGGCGACGAGCTCGACGACGCCTTCGTGCAGTTCGTGAAGAAGGAGTATTCCCTGGCGCTCGGTGAGCGCACCGCCGAGGAGATCAAGCTCACCCTCGGTTCGGCGTGGCCGCTCGAGCAAGAGCTCACCGCCGAGATCCGCGGCCGCGATCTCGTCACCGGCTTGCCGAAGACGATCACCATCACCACGGGCGAGGTGCGCGACGCCATCGACGAGCCCACCACCGCCATCGTCGACGCCGTGAAAGCGACGCTCGACAAGACGCCGCCGGAGCTCGCCGCCGACATCATGGAACAGGGGATCATGGTGACTGGTGGCGGCGCCTTGCTCACCGGGCTCGATCGCCGGCTCGAACACGAGACCGGCATGCCCATCCACGTCGCCGTCAACCCGCTGCAGTCGGTGGCCATCGGGTCGGGACAGGCGCTCGAGGAGTTCGATGCGCTGAGCCGGGCCGGCCTCTTCCGCGGCCAGGAGCGCTGAAAGGCAGCGATCCACCGCAGTGTTCCAACGTCTCGGCCAGCGCCGCACCACGCTCGTCCTGCTGGTGCTGGTTTCCATCACGCTCATCACCTTCGACTTGCGGGGAAGCGGCATCATCGACGGTGCGCGTTCCACGGCCGACGACCTGTTCTCTCCCGTGCAGAGCGCGGCCGACGTCGTGTTCCGCCCCGTCGAGAACACGTGGCACGGCATCTTCGACTACGACGACGTGAAGCGCGAGCGCGATCAGCTACAGGACCAGATCGACGCCCAGGAAGGTGTCGCTATCGCCAACCAGGCCCAGGTCAAGGAGTACGAGGACCTGCGCAACCTGCTGCACCTGCCGACACCGAGCAACATCCCGCAGGTCATCGGCCAGGTCGTGAGCGAGCCGGGTTCGAACTTCGACCGCACCGTCGACGTCAGCCAGGGATCCAACCGGGGCTTGCGCGTCGGCATGCCGGTGGTCAACGGCGCCGGCCTCGTGGGGCGCATCATGAAGGTGTACGGCGACCGCGCCACGGTGCGGTTGATCACCGATCCGAACTTCGCGATGGCGATCAAGGTGCTCCCCGGCCCGCAGCACGTCGCGGCGGCCGTGCCCACCACGGCCGCGCCGCCGCCGGCCGCTGAGCCGGCGACCTCGGTGGCGCCGGGACCGGCGGCGTCGACGGGACAGCCGGCACCGACGACGACCGTGCCGACGACCACGACGTCGCTGGCCGAGCTCGAGCGCGGGTGGGTGAACGGCCAGGGCGCCGACAACGAGTTGACGCTCAGCCAGATCGGGGTCGACAGCACCGTCCAGGTCGGCGATCTGGTGGCGACGAGCGGTGACAGCGAGAGCCTCTCGCCGCCCGACCTCCCGGTCGGCACCGTCACGAGCGTGAAGCGCAACTCCGGCTCGGGCCTGCTGGAGGTCAAGGTGAGGCCGAGCGCCGACGTGTCGAAGCTGAACTACGTCAAGGTCCTGCTGTACTGCGTCGACTGCGGCAGCTGAGCGATGCTCGCGACCACGGCGAGCCGCTGGGTGCGGGTGCCGCTCGTGATCCTCGTCGGGCTGGCCGTGCAGACCACGTTCTTCGCCGACATGCAGCCGTTCGACGCGCTGGCCGACATCATGGTGCTGCTCGCCATCACCGCCGGCGCCGTGGCTGGCCCTCGCGATGGCGCGGTGTACGGCTTCATCACCGGACTGGCCTACGACTTCGTCCTGCGCACGCCGTTCGGGTTGTCGGCGCTCACGTACGCCCTCGTCGGCTACGGCGCCGGGTACCTACAGCAGTGGATGTCGGTGGCCCGCTGGTGGCTGGCCTCGCTGGTGGTGGGCGCGGCGAGCGCCGTCGCCATGGCGGGCTACGCCGTCATCGGCACCGTCTTCGGTCTGAAGGATGCGGTGAACCCCCACCTGATCACCGTGATGGCGGTGGTGGGCGTGGTGAACGCGGTGCTGGCCATGCCGGCGCTCTGGGTGCAGCGCTGGGCCCTCCTCTCCAGGCGCGAAAGGACGGCTTGAGCAGGTCCGTTGGCCACTGCCTTCGGCGGCCGCCGCCGACGAGACAGAATGGTCGGGATGCCGGCAGAGTCGA
>DASXAI010000151.1:0-6431 GCA_036406775.1 Acidimicrobiales bacterium | reverse complement strand
GACCGCGTCCTGGAGGTGCGCCCGGGCTCGATCGACATGGACGTCGGCGTGGTGGCGCGGCACCCGCCCGGTGGCCCGCATGCCCTCGAGGTCCGCGCCTTCTTCCCGAAGGACGGGTTGGCGGTCGAGGACCCAGTGACGGGCAGCCTGAACGCGTCCGTCGCCCAGTGGCTGCTGGGCACGGGTCGCCTCTCGGCTCCGTACGCGGCTCGCCAGGGCACCGCTCTCGGCCGGGCCGGGCGCGTCGAGATCTCCCAGGACGGCGACGGCACCATCTGGGTCGGCGGCGGCACCGTCACCTGTGTCACGGGCGAGATCGAGCTCTGAGCCACCTCCTGGACAACCCGGTGTGGGCCGCGCTGACCACGGATCAGGCCGACTTCGCCGTCGTGGCCGGACGGGCGCGGCGCTACCGACCCGACGTGTCGCTGTTCTATGCCGTCGATGCCCTCGACGACGGCGCCTGGAACGACGTCGCCGCCCTGGCCGGTCCGGGCGGCGCCGCCCTGCTCGTCAGCCCCGACCGGTACGACATCCCCGCGGGCTGGACGGACGTACTTACCCTCGAGGGTGCCCAGATGGTGGCCGAGCGGCTGGTAGCTCCGCCTGGCGACGCCACCATCCGGCCCCTCACCACCGACGACGTCCCGGCCATGCTCGGCCTGATCGAGGTGGCCCGGCCCGGACCGTTCTCGGCCGGCACCGTCGAGCTCGGCGGCTACGTCGGCGTGTTCGACGGCGACGACCTCGTCGCCATGGCGGGCGAACGGATGCGGTTCACCGGCTGGACGGAAGTCAGCGCCGTGGCCACGCATCCTGACGCCCGTCGGCGCGGGCTGGGCGCCTTCCTCACCCACCATGTCGCTCGGCGAATCGCCGACTCCGGCGGCACGCCGTTCCTCCACGTGGCCGCGGGCAACAACGCGGCCGAGCGGGTCTACGAACGCCTCGGCTTCGTGACGCGCCGGATGATGACGTTTCGGGTCGTCCGGCCGCCCGCAGAGATCGCCTGACGTACGCTCCGGGCCGACAGACGGGGGTGCTCCATGGAACTGGCTGCCGGCAAGGTCGCGGTCGTCACCGGCGCGGGGAGCGGGATCGGCCGCGCCCTGGCCGAACGGTTCGCCCGATCAGGGCTGAACATCGTCCTGGCTGACGTCCAGGTCGATGCCCTCGAGAAGGCGGCCGCCGATGTGGCCGCCCTCGGCGTCGAGACGCTGGCCGTGCCCACCGACGTCAGCGTGGAGGCCGAGGTGCAGGCCCTGGCGGCCGCCGCCCTCGAGCGGTTCGGCGCCGTCCATCTCGTGTGCAACAACGCCGGCGTGGCGGGCAAGGCCGACCCGTGGTTCGGTCCGCTGTCGGCGTGGCAGTGGGTGCTGGGTGTGAACTTCTGGGGCATCGTCCACGGCATCCGCGCCTTCCTGCCCCACCTCGTGGAGGGTGGCCACATCGTGAACACGGCGTCGATCGCCGGGCTCACCCCGGGCTTCACGCCGATGTACGACGCCAGCAAGCACGCCGTCGTCGCCATCACCGAGCAGCTCTACATCGACATGCGCACCGCGGGCCTGCCGGTGGGCGTGAGCGTCCTCTGTCCCGGCTGGGTCCGGACCGAGATCTTCGATTCAGAACGCAACTGGCCCGCCTCGTTGGGCGAGGTGCCACCCGAGGGCATGACCGCCGTCATCGGCCACCACTTCGAGCGAGCGCTGGCCGAGGGCGCCACCCCGGCGGCCGTGGCCGACGCCGTGGCCGACGCCGTCGCCGCCGACCGCTTCTGGGTGATCCCCCAGCAGGACTTCTTCGAGCTGGTCATCGAGCGCTGGCACCGCATCGCCGATCGGCTCGATCCCGAACCGCCTGAGCAGCTTCCCGGGATGCCGCCCCGTTCCCAGATCGTGGCCGAACTGATGGCGGCCCTGGAGTCGGCCGCGCCGCAACCGTGACGGACCTGCTGGCCGGGCAGCAGGCACTCGTCACGGGCGGCGGCCACGGCATCGGCCGGGCCACCGCCCTGCGGTTCGCGGCCGAAGGCGCGCAGGTGGCAGTGCTCGACGTCGACGAGGACGCGGCCCGCGACGCCGCCGCCGCAGTGGACGGCGTGGCCGTCGTCGCCGACGTCGCCGATCCCGCCGCCACCACCGCCGCCGTCGAGGAGGCGGCCGCCGCGCTCGGCGGCCTCACGACCGTGTTCGCCAACGCCGGCTTCGGCGTGTCGCGACCGCTGGAGTCGTACGACGACGACGAGTTCGATCGCGTCGTGCGCGTGAACCTCACGGGCACGTTCCACACGTTGCGTGCCGCGCTGCCGCACCTGCGCGCCGCCGAGACCGGCGCCATCGTCACCATGGCCGGTACCACGGCGTTGCGCCCGGCGCGAGGCGAAGGCCCGTACGGCGCGGCCAAGGCGGGCGTGATCGCGCTCACCCAGGAGGTCGCCCTGGCGTACGCGCCGGCGATCCGCGCCAACTGCGTGGCGCCCGGCTACGTGGCGACCCGCCTCACGGCCGGCGTCACCAGCGTTCCGGCGTGGCGCCGCCACGTGGAGTCGCGTATCCCGATGGGCCGCGTGGCCGAACCCGAGGAGGTGGCAGCGGTGGTGACGTTCCTGTGCTCACCGCTGGCGTCGTACGTCACCGGCCAGATCGTGAGAGTCGACGGCGGGGCCATGCTGCCCAGCCATCAGTCCGACGAGCTGATCCGGGGCCTCGTGCCGCGGGAGTGAGCGGTGCGCTGGAGATAGCCGGCAAGGTGCTCGACCAGATCGGCGGCGTCGGGATCGGCCCCGTCGATGAGGCTCGACTTGCGCCGGCGCAGGAACGGCATCCCCATCAGGTACAGGCCGGGCGACTCGACGACGCCGCCGTCGTGGCGGATCATCCCCTTGCGGTCGAGCACGGGCACGTCGAGCCACGCGTAGTCGGGCCGGAAGCCGGTGGCCCAGATGATCGTCCGGATCTCGCCGCTGCGGAGGTCGAGCCCGAGGGGCGGATCGGCGTCGATGGCGGTCGGGGCGAAGCGATGCGGCGCGTCGAACTCGCCGTCGAGCCCCTCGCTGGTGGCCCACTCGTCGATGGTGTCGAGGAGGCGGCCCAGCTTGAGGTCGGCCATGGCGCACTGGTTGCGCAGCGAGCCCGAGAACTGGGCGCGGCCGTCGTTGATGCCGGCCAGCTTGCCCACCAGCCGCACGCCGATGGCCGTGAGGGAGTTGATGTCGATGGTGCGCCGCTCGGGTGACCCTGCGAGTTGGAGCGAGGGCACCTTGCGGGCGCGGACGATGTCGTCGACCTCGTCGTAACGCTCGTCGAGTACCCCGGCGGCGTCCATCCACCACTGGATGTCCATCCCGCGGTACACCCGCGGCGCCCGCACGTGCTGGCCGACGGCCACCGTGACCGGACGGCCCGACCGGTGGATCTCGTCCGCCAGCTGGATGCCGGTGGCCGACGCCCCCACGATCAGCACGCCGCCCTCCTCCAGCTGCCCCGGCTGGCGGTACTGGAACGGCGTGAGCGTCGTCACGGAGGCCGGGATGCCGGCGGCCAGAGCCGGCACGTGAGGTACGTTGCACGCCCCCGTGGCCAGGACGACCGTGGGGGCGCGCCAGGCACCCTGATCCGTCTCGATGACGTACCCGTCGTCGTCGCGCCGCACCGAGGTCACCACCGTGTTCGTCTGCACGGGCGCCGACGACTCGCGGGCGTAGCCGTCGAGGAAGGCGATGACCTCGGGCATCGTCATGAAGCCGTCCGGGTCGTCACCGCGATAGGCGTAGCCGGGAAGCCGGCTCTGCCAGTTGGGCGTGAGCAGCCGCAGCGAGTCCCAGCGCTCGGTGCGCCAGGTGTTCGCCACCTCTCCGCGCTCGAGGACGACGTGGTCGATCGAGCGTTGGGCGAGGTGGCGGCTCATGGCGAGGCCGGCGTGGCCGGCCCCGATGACGACCGTGGTGACGGAGCTCATGACATCCTCAGGCCTTGGTGACCTCGACGTTGACGTTCGTCGGGTTGGTCACGATGTCGTACACGGCCGAGCGCTTCTGCGACTGACCCACGAGGGCCTTGATGTCGTCCTCAGAGGCGTCGGCGTCGATCTCATAGCTGACACGGATGCCGCTGAAACCGTTACGGATGTCGCTGTCGATGCCGAGGATGCCAGAGACGTCCATGTCACCCTCGAGGGTGGCCTTGACCGACCGGAGCTGGATCTCCCGGTTCTGGGCCACGGCGGCGACGCCGGCGGTGAGGCAGCTCGCCAGACCGACGAGCACGAACTCGACGGGGGTCATGCCGTGGTCCTCCGAGGCGAAGATCTCGGGGTGGTCGGCGTCGAACGAGAACGTCGTGTGATGGTGCTGGTCGGTGCCGAGGCCGAAGAACTCCTCGACCGTGGACTGGCTGTGGGTGCCGTTGACCCACGTGTTGCTGGCCCGCCACTTGAACTGGGCTGCCTCCGGCGCGGCCGTCAACGCCTCACGGGCATCGAGCAGAGCCTGGACGTTGACACCGTTGTCGACGGGCGTGTCGGTGACCGACATGGGATCCTCCCTTGCTTGGGCGTGGAATCCCGACCTGCAAAGTCGGGATTTGCATGCTACGTGCTCGGCCGGTCTACGCAGACCGCCCGGGCCTCGGTTCGGGAGCATTCTCGCGCTCCAACCTTCCCCCACCCTTCTCAGGTCCTGGGAGCACGGTGGGAGTAACCTACCAAACGGTTGATGGGGACCCTCCGGGAGGACGAGATGCCGACGCTGGACTACAAGATCTTCGACGCCGACAACCACTACTACGAGGTCGACGACACCTTCACCCGGTTCGGTGACGAGAAGGTGCGCCGCCACGTCCGATGGGTGCAGGAGGGCAAGCGCCGCCACGTCATGTTCGGCAACCGGATGTCGACGGGCGTGCCCAACCCCACCTTCAACCCGATCGCCAAGCCCGGCGCGTTCCACGACACGCTGAAGCACCTCGAGGTGGGCGGACGGCCGACGTCGGCCACCTACGGCGAGCTCGTGCCGTTGAACGAGGAGTACCGCCGCCGCGACCTGCGGCTGATGCGCCTCGAGGAGCAAGGCGTCGAGCGAGTGTTCCTGTTCCCCACGCTCGGCCAGTGCGTCGAACACCTCATGTACGACGACGCCGACATGATGTACCGCATCTTCCGGTCGTTCAACCTGTGGCTCGACGACCAGTGGGGTTTCAACTACCAGAACACGATCTACGCCCCGCCCGTCATCCCGATGCTCGACGTCGAGCGGGCGTGCGAGGAGTTGGAGTTCGTGCTCGGCCGCGGCGCCCGCATCATCTGCCTCCGGCCCGGACCGCTCTACGGCCGCTCCCCCGCCGACCCGTACTTCGACCCGTTCTGGTCACGCGTCAACGAGGCGCGCATCGTCGTCGGCTACCACGCCATCGGCGGCGCCTCACCGTACGACGACATGTACGAGGACGCGTGGTGCCGACCATCGGCGGACGACAAGTTCTACGTCACCAACCTGCGCCAGGCGGTCTTCCCGAACGAGCGGCCGGCCATGGACACGATCACGGCGATGGTGTTGGGATGCTTCTTCCAGCGGTTCCCGAACATCCGCGTCGCCATCGTCGAGATGGGATGCACGTGGGTGCCGTATCTGCTCCACTCGCTCGACCATGCCGGCGGCCTGCTCGACCGGCGCGTCGAGGCCTTCGGGCACAAGATCGACGGGCGCCTGTCGGACGTCGTGAAGCAGAACGTCTGGATCTCGCCGTTCCCCGAGGAAGACGTCGTCGGCCTGGCTGGCCTCATCGGGGCCGACCACGTGCTCATGGGGTCCGACTGGCCCCATCCCGAGGGCAACCACTACCCGGCCGAGTACGTGTCGTGCATCGAGTCGCTCGACGACGCCGACATCCGCCGCATCATGCGCGACAACGCGTTGGCGCTCGTCTCCTAGCTCCCCCCTTGTCGCCGATGTGACGGTTTTCGACAACTGTTGTCGATTTCCGTCACATCGACAGTGGTGGTGGTGGCGGCGGGGCGGCCGAGCCGGCGTGGTGGCCGGCATCGTGGCGGTGGACGTGCGGGGCGCCGTCGGCTGCGTGCCGATGGCGATGGCCGTGCACGAGGTTCGTGGCCAGCAGGAGGTCGTGGTCGGCCAGGACGACGTCCGGCGGCCCTTCCGCCGCGATGCGGTGGTCCTCGGAGAAGACGATGCAACGGTCGGCGAGCACGTCGAGCGGGTCGAGGTCGTGGGTGGCGAGCACGATGGTCTTGCCCGCCGCGTTCAACTCGACGATGAGCTCGATCAGCCACTGCTGCGTGCGCGGGTCGAGGGCGGCGGTGGGCTCGTCGAACAGCAGCACTTCGGGGTTCATGACGAGGACGGAAGCGATGGCCACGCGCTTCTTCTCGCCCCCTGACAGTTGGTAGGGCGCGCGATCGGCGAGGGCGTCGAT
>DASXAI010000150.1:0-2483 GCA_036406775.1 Acidimicrobiales bacterium | reverse complement strand
AGCCCGTGGCGGTACGCGGCAGCAACGGCGGCGATCGGTGTCGTGGTGGTCTCCCTGAAGCTGGCCCTCACCCACTGAGGATCTGGTCGAGCTCGGTGGGCTCACCGCCCCTGACGGCGAGCCCGTAGATCACGAGCACATTGAGCAAGATGATGATGAGCGACCACAGCGGGAAGTGAGCCAGGAACGCGAACTCGAGCAGGAGGTCGAGTCCGGCCACCGCGATGCCGGCGAAGCGCGCCCAGGGAAAGCCGACGATCACGGGGAACGCCAGCACCGTCATGACGAACCCGAGGATCAGCACGACCCAACCCCACACCGTCATGTTGTCGGTCACCGGCAGGCTCGGGCTGGCCGCGAGGTTCTTCTCGAAGACGTCGGAGTCGGTGATGGCGATCAGCCCGTCGATGAGGTTCAGGATCCCGAGCAGCAGCATCACGATGCCGGCGAAGAAGCGCCAGCCGAGGGCCGAGCTGATCCCGACGTCACCCGCTCGCCGGGAGGCCCGCGGATCGGTGGGGGAAGCGTTCATCGGTCCCTGACCCTCTCACGCCGGTCAGCTGGCGGCATCATCCCGATCGGATGACGCGGCTGTCCCGGCGAACGCCAGCGCACGCGCCCGCCACCGGCGCTGGGCCCACACCGTCGCCGTCGCCGCCACCAGGATCGACACGACGTTCGTGAGCAGCACGAGCAGGCTGCCCCCGGCGTCTTGATAGCCCTGGAGCGCAGCGGCGGTGCCGGTGTACGCCGCCGCCGGAATGGTGGTGACAGAGATGGCGACGCCCACCGCGGCACTGCCCGCCGTCTCGTAGGCCAGCATGCCGGCCATGCCCGCCGCCAGTGCCACGAGCACGGTGCCCGGTCCGACGTGGGTGAACGATTCGCCCAGCACCGTGTGGGCGAGGTTCAGGTCACCCGGGACCCGCCCCGTGATGCGGAGGAGGAGCGTGGCGACCGCGGCCGCCACCGTCACCACGCCGAGTCCCAGGACGAGGGTGAGCACGGCCCGGCGCCAGAGCCGGTGCCGCCGCTCGACGAGACCGACGGCCGTGGCGGAGATGGGCAGGAGATCGGGACTCAATGCCATCGCGCCCACGATCAGGATCGACGACCCGGTGATCACCCCGACGCCGGCGATGATGCCGGCCGACACCATGTACAGCAGGTAGAGCAGCCCGGGCCGGGCATGGGAACGGGCCCGGCCCAGCACCTCGGCCCAGACGAGCGCGTCTCGCTCGGGCAGACCCTGGCGGCGGCCCCAGCCGATCGGCTGCACGCTTTCGGTTCGGGACAACGTCACGTTGTCGGCGTCCATCTCGTGCTCGCGCAGCACCTCGAGGACGGTGTCCGCCGCGTCGGACTCGACGTCGCCAGTGAGCTCGGTCATCCCACTGAACGTCTGGCCGCCGAGGACGAGATGGCGGACGCCGGAGACGGAGGCGAGCCGCGCGCCGAGCGCCTCGACCCGCTCCGGCGACACGTAGGCCCGGAGCCGTAGCATGGACGAACCCTAGAGTTGGGGCGCGGGCGCCTCGACGTTTCTACGCGCCAACGAGCTTCGTCACTCGGACGGGATGAAGCCCGTGGCGATCACGTCGCCATCAGGACAGCGCCTGCGCCTTCAGCCGCTCGAACTCGGCGTCGTCGATCACGCCCTTGGCCTTGAGGTCGGCCAGCTTGGTCAGCTCGTCGGCCGGACTCGTGCCGTCCTGGACGACGCCCTGGACGTACTGGCGCATCGCCGCATCCTGGGCCTGCGCCGCCTGCGCCGCGTGCTCCTGCATCTTGTGGCCGCGGGCGATCAGGTAGACGAACACACCGAGGTACGGGAGGATGATGACGAAGATCACCCACAGGGCCTTGGCCCAGCCCGAGAGGTCGTGGCTGCGGAAGATGTCGCTGAACACGATGATCAGCAGCCAGATCCAGATGAAGAACAGGAAGAACCACAGGAACGACCAGAAGACCTGGCCTGTTCCCCACTCAGCAGCAAACACCTGACGCCCTCCTCATATCGGGTACTCGGATGATGCGAGCACCGCGCCGAGGCCGCATCATCCCCTGTGGGTGATTCCGTTCCTGTCGGGGATTCGCGCCGGTCTTGGCGCGAGGCGCCGCCCACAACGGGCTCAGCCGAGGGCTCGGGCCTCTTCGACGCCGGAGGAGTAGTCGTGGTCGAAGTCGGCCAGCGTGCAGGCCACGACCGTGTCATCGGCCTCCGCCAACTTGGCTGCGATGGTCTCACGCGGCGCGTCCCCGGCCACGACCACGAGGGCGGCCTGGCTGGTCTCGAGCAGCTCGCTCATCTGGCGCAGTTGGTGCTTGGGGACGTTGTTCCAGAAGTGCCCGGCGAGCGCCCCGACGCCGCCGAGGTCCGGCCCGGTGCCGACGACCGGGACGAGGAAGCGGATCCCCACCGGCGCCGCCACCACCGTGAGGGCACTGCCGAGCACCGGGCCGTTCCACGCCGGGTGGTCGGC
>DASXAI010000149.1:0-2534 GCA_036406775.1 Acidimicrobiales bacterium | reverse complement strand
CGAGCCGGACCCGTCCCGGCCCCGCTACTTCATCACGGAGCCGGGCATGGGCTACCGGTTCGAGCCGCCCGCCGACGACTTCTCGTCGCCCCCCTCGCCGATGTGACGCTTTTCGACAACTGTTGTCGGTTTCCGTCACATCGGGCCGGTGAGGGCAGCGGATAGCGTTCGGGCCGTGGCTGCACTCACCGAGCCGGCCGCCGATCGGATCTACGACGCCATCCGCCGAGCCGGCGGCCGCATCACGGTGCCGACCCGGATGGTGCTGGCCGTGCTGCTCGACACCGATCGCCACCTCACCGCCGACGACATCATCGCCGAGGTCGAGCGGCGCACGCCCGGGGTCGCCCCGTCCACGATCTACCGGGTGCTGCAACGCCTCGACGAGCTCGAGATCGTGGAGCACGTGCACTCGGGCACCGGACCCACGTTCTTCCATCTACGCGAGCAAGGGCACGCCCACCTCGTGTGCAATGAGTGCGGGTCGATCATCGACCTGCCCGACCGGCTGTTCGACGGCCTCGCGCGCGCCGTCGACCGCGCCTACGACTTCTCGCTGCAGACCCACCACGCCGCCCTCCTCGGCCACTGCTCCCGCTGCCGGTAGTCGTCGAGCCGGGCGTCATCCGCCCGGGGCGGCGGCCCCGAAATTGGGCATGCACATCGACATCGACACGTACACGCAGCGTGCCGGTCGTCTCAATCTCGACGGGATCGACTTCGAGGCCTTCCGCACGCAGCCCCTCGACCCGGCCACGCTCCGCTGCCTCCGCTACATGCACGACATCGAGCACCACACGGTCTGCTACCTCCGCGACCTGCTCGCCACGCCCGCCCACGCCGACCACGAGGTCACGACCTTCCTCACGATGTGGAACTTCGAGGAGTTCTGGCACGGCGAGGCCATCGGTCGCGTGCTGGCGGCCCACGGCGAGCCGAGCGGCGGCCGTCGTGTGGAGGCGTTGCGGCGCTCGTTGCGCTGGAGCGACCGAGTCGGGCCGACGTTGCACGCCCTCGGGTCGAGCCTCGTGGGCGCCTCCTACACCGCCGTCCACATGACGTGGGGCGCCATCAACGAGTGGACGACCCAGGCCGGCTACGCCCGCCTGGCGGCGCGGGCCGCCCACCCCACCCTCACCGAGCTGCTGCGGCGCATCATGCGCCAAGAGGGTCGCCACGTCGACTTCTACGCCAGCCAGGCGAGCCAGCGACTGGCCGGCGACCGCCGGGCCCAGCGCCTCACCCGGTTCGCGCTGACCCGGTTCTGGAAGCCGGTCGGCTCCGACGTGATGCCCGAAGCCGAGGTCCGCTTCCTGGTGAACCACCTCTTCGGCGACGACGGCGGCGCCGCTGTGGTGGCGCGCCTCGATCGCAACATCCACCGCCTGCCCGGTCTCGACGGGCTCCACCTCTTGCGCTCGGCCGCCCAGCTCCGGGCGGCGTGACGCTCAGCTGACGGGGCCCGCCGCCAGGGTCACGTCGGCCGTGTGGGACTGGCCGCCCTGGTCGCTCCAGGTGACCTTCACGCTGTCGCCCGGGTGATGGCTGCGCAGAACCGAGGTGAGCGAGTCGGGCGAGTCGATGGCGTGGCCGTCGACGGACGTGATGATGTCGCCGGCGACGAGCCCGGTCTTCTCGGCGGGCGTGCCCGCCACCACGTCGGTGATGAGGGCGCCGCTGCCGTTGGTGTAGTCGACACCGACGCCGAGGAAGCCCGGGATGCCGATGGTGACGTTGGCGCTGCCCTGTCCGCTCTCGATCTGGTGCACGATGTCGAGCGCCTTGGCCAGCGGGATGGCGTAGGCCTCGGCGCCCGTGCTGCGGAACCGACGGTTGGCGCTGGCGGCGGTGTTCATCCCGATGACCTGGCCGGCGGCGTTGAAGAGCGGGCCGCCCGAGTCGCCGGGCTGCAGGCGGGCGTTCATCTGGATGAGGCCCGTCAGCTGCTCGGCATTGCCGCCGCCGGAATCGGTGGCGGTGATGGTCTGGTCGAGATCGGTGACCACGCCGGTGACCGTGCTGGGCTCGCCGCCGTCGCCGCCGGCGTTGCCGACGGCCGTCACAGGATCGCCGACCTTCACTGTCGACGAGTCACCCAGGTTGGCGGGCTGGAGGCCGGAGGCGTCCTTCAACTGCAGCAGGGCGACGTCGTCGGCCTGGTCGCTGCCGAGGACAGTGGCGGTATACGTCTTGCCCGTGCTCACGACGCGCACCGAGATGCTCGTGGCCCCGTCGATCACGTGGTTGTTGGTGAGCACCTCACCAGACGCGGTGAGGATGATCCCCGTGCCGGCGGCGGCGGCGTTCTGGTACCCGAGCCGGGTGTTGACGTCGACCACACCGACTTCGAGGTCGGTGTTGGCCGTCCCGGTGGAGGCGCTGCCGTTGCCGTTCGACGGGGCCGATGGCGCCGCCGTCGCCGGTGGCGACGTGCGCGACGGCGCGGTGGCGCTCGACCCGCCGTTCGAAGGCGCGGCGGCGCTGGTGGGCGGCTGCTCGAGTTGAGCCACGCCGCTCGAGGTGTTGCGGTGGGC
>DASXAI010000148.1:0-2388 GCA_036406775.1 Acidimicrobiales bacterium | reverse complement strand
GGAGGGGAGGCAGCAGCCCGATCAGCGAGCTCACGACGATGGTGGCCAGGAAGCCGAGGATCACGAGGCGGTACGGCCGGGCGAAGCCCCACGCCCGCTTCAGCACGCGCCGGTCGAGGGTGACGCCCTTGAGGGCCTCTCTGTCCCGAGCGTGCCCCGGCGGACCGAACCGCATCCGCATACCCACGTCGCAGCAGGCTAGGGCCGCGGCGGCGCGAAGCGGCCTGCCTCCTAGGCTCCAGCGTCGTGCGCGCTCCCCGTCTCGTCGTCCTGGCCGCCCTCGCGGCGCTGCTGGCGGCGTGTGCCGGTCAGAGCCCCGATGTCACGGTCGGCGCCGCGCCACCGGCCACGACGGGCGCCTCGTCGTCCTCGTCCTCGTCGCCGTCGGCGCCCACGACGGCCGGCTCCGGCCCGACGACGACGGGTCCGAGCACGCCCTCGTCCAGCGCCGCGCCGGCCCCCGCCACCGCGCTGTCGTGGCAGACCTGTGGGCGCTTCCAGTGCGCCACGCTGGCGGTGCCGCTCGACTACGGCGACCCGTCGAAGGGCACCATCAACCTCGCCCTGAAGCGCCGGCCGGCCTCCGACAAGTCGAAGCGGGTCGGGTCGTTGCTCGTGAACCCGGGCGGCCCCGGCGTCCCGGGCACCTCGCTCGTGGACCAGGCCACGCTCGCCTTCAGCGAGGACCTCCTCGACCGGTTCGACATCGTGGGCTGGGATCCTCGCGGCACCGGCCAGTCGAGCCCGATCGACTGCGTCGACAACCTCGACCCCTACTTCGCCCTCGACCCGATCCCTGACACGCCGGCGGAGAAGCAGGCCATCATCGACGCCGCCAAGCAGTTCGACGCCGCGTGTCAGCAGCGCAGCGGCAACCTCCTGCCGTACGTCTCGACTCAGGACTCGGCCCGCGACATGGACCAGATCCGAGCGGCGTTGGGTGAGGACAAGATCTCGTACTTCGGCTTCTCCTACGGCAGCCAGCTCGGCGCCACGTACGCCACGCTGTTTCCCGCCCACGTGCGGGCGATGGTGGTCGACGGCGCGGCCGACCCCAACGCCGGCTACGTCGAGAGCACCAAGGAACAGGTGATCGGGCTCGAGCGCGGGCTGCAGGCGATGCTCGACGACTGCGCCAAGAAGACGTCGTGCGCCTTCCACCACGACGGCAACCCGATGGCCGCCTACGACGCCCTCATGGCCAAGCTGGCGACCAACCCGATCCCCTCCGGCGAGGCCGACCGGCCCGCCGTCGGCCCGGGCATCGCCATCTACGCCGTCGTGTCGGGGCTGTACGTGCAGGAGTACTGGCCGGTCGTGACCCGGGCCCTCGCCGCCGCCGAGAAGGGTGACGGCTCGGCCTTGCTGCAGCTGTACGACACGTACGTCGAGCGTGAGTCCGACGGCACGTGGACGAACTCGTTCGAGGACCTGATCGCCATCAACTGCCTCGACGACCCGGGCCCGAAGGATCCGTCGTTCCCCGACTCCTATGCCACACAGCTCGAGGCGCTCTCGCCGCACTTCGGGGCGTGGGCGGCATACAGCTACAACTGCATCTACTGGCCCGTGCCGCAGAAGACACCGTTGAAGCTCACCGGCGCGGGCGCCGGACCCATCGTCGTCGTGGGGACCACGGGCGATCCGATCACGCCCATCGAGAGCACGAAGGCGATGGCCGACGCCCTCGAGCAGGCCACGCTCGTCACCGTCGACGCCAACCAGCACACGGGTTACGGCACCAACGAATGCATCGTCCAGGCGGTCGACACCTATCTGATCGCGCTGCAGGTGCCGGCGAAGGGCCTCGAGTGCAAATGACGGCGTAGCACGCCGGACGCGCACGATCCGCGACGCCCGATGTACCGCCTTGGTACACCCGACGTCGCGGATCGCGTGGGGGGAGGGAGATCAGCCCTTGATGAGCTTGCCGTCGGCGCCGACGACGAACCAGGTGCCGCCGCTGCCCTGGCCGTTGGTGTCCCCGGGGGCGGCGTCACCGGCGAAGCGGTAGAGCGGCCACTTGCCGGCCTTCAGCATCTTGCCGCCCGTCGGGTTGTCGACCGTGGTGAGGGCGGCCGTGATGCCGTCACCCGCCACCGGGTCGCCGGTGATCGAGGCGGCGGGCCACGCCTTGGCGCAGGCACCGCTACAGGTCGACGTGCCGTCCTTGTCGTTGGTGAAGGCGTACAGCGTGCGGCCCTCGGCGTCGACCATGATCTTGCCGAGCGGCGTGTCGGCCAGCGTGATCGACGCTGGCGCGGGGGCCGGAGCCGCCGTCGAGGCGGGCGCGGCCGGCGCCGTCGTGGCCGGTGCGGCGGCGGGGAGATCCTTGATCAGCTTGGCGTCGCTGCCGACGACGTACCACACGTCGCCAGTGGCCTGCCC
>DASXAI010000147.1:0-11503 GCA_036406775.1 Acidimicrobiales bacterium | reverse complement strand
CCTTTTGAGCTCGACGAGTCGAAACTGCAGCCACCGCGGGCCCGGCCCGGCATCGTCACTCGAACCGCGCTCGTCGACCGCCTCGTCGCCGCCCACCAACCGGTCATCGCCGTCACGGCACCCGCCGGGTACGGCAAGTCGACGGTGCTGGCCCAGTGGGCCGACAGGAAGCGCCCGCGGGTGGCGTGGCTCTCGGCCGACGATCGTGACAACGACCCGGTGGTGCTGCTCACCTACCTCGCGGTGGCGTTGGACCGCGTCGAACCGATCCCACCGCGTGTCTTCCGGTCGCTGGCGTCACCGGGCGCCAGCATCGCCGACGTCTTCCGTCTCGTCTCGGCCATCGCGGCGATGGGCGGCCCGGTGCACCTGGTCATCGACCACGCCGAGGCCCTCACCACCCCGGAGTGCCGGGACATCGTCGCCGAACTGGCCGTCCGCTTGCCGCCCGGCTCGCAGCTCGCCATCGCATCACGCGAGCAGGTTCCTGTCCCGGTGCCGCAGCTTCGTACCCACGGCGCGCTGCTGGAGGTCGACACCCGAGACCTCGCCATGGACGACGACGAAGGACAGCTGCTCCTCACCGGCGCCGGCGTCGAGCTTTCCGCGGCCGACGCGGCGGTGCTCGTGGCGCGCACGGAGGGCTGGCCCGCCGGCCTGTACCTCGCCGCCCTCGCCATCGAGGCCGGCAGTCCCCACGTCGACGTGGGCGTCTTCGCCGGCAACGACCGGTACATGGGCGACTACCTCCGCGCCGAGTTCCTAGGCCGCGTCTCGAGAGCTGTTGTCTCCTTCCTGACCCGGACCTCGATCCTCGACCGCCTGACGGGCCCGCTGTGTGACGCGACCGTCGGCGGCAAGGGCTCGGCCGCCGTTCTCGACGGCTTGGCTCGCCGGAACCTCCTGGTGATCCCGCTCGACCGGACCGACCAGTGGTACCGGTACCACCATCTGTTCCGTGAGCTGCTCCACGGCGAGCTCGTGCGCCGGGAGCCCGAGACCGTCGCCGAGCTCCACCTGCGCGCGGCAGCTTGGTACGAGGCCAACGGCTCGCCCGAGGACGCCGTCGGCCATGCCCAGCAGGCGGGCGACGACGCCCGGGTGGCGCGGCTCGTGCTCAACCTGGCCAACCCGGTGTGGGCCGGCGGCCGGCTCGACACCGTGCTGCGGTGGATGGAGTGGTTCTCGGCCAACGATCTCGTCGCCCACCACCCCGCCATCGCGATCCACGGCGCCCTCATCTACGCCTTGATCGGGAAGCCCACCGAGGCCGACCAGTGGTCGGCCGCCGCCGAAAAGGCCGAGCGCGTCGCCACGTTCGCCGACGGGAACACGATGGACGCCTGCCTCGCCTATCTGCGCGCCCTCCTGTGCCGGACCGGCCCGGACGAGATGCGGCGCGACGCGGCCATCGCCCTCACCGGCCTGCGCGCCGACAGTCCGTACCGACCGGCGATGTTGCACGCCGAGGCGGTCGGCTTGCTCCTCGCGGGCGACCTGGAGCAAGCCGAGTCGCGCTTCGTCAAGGCGCAAGACGAGGCCACCGCGGCGGGCGTCGCGCCGTTCATCCCCCTCCTCATGGCCGAACGGGGAATCATCGCCGGCGCGCGGGACGACTGGAACGGTGCGGCGGCCCTTGCCGCCGACGCGCTGGCGCTGATGGGCGAGCGCGAGTTCGACGACTACTGGACCAGCGCCCTCGTCTACGCCTGGGCGGCGCGCGTCGCCGCCCATCACGGTGAAGTGGCCGAAGCCCGCGACCTCGTGGTGCGGGCGGCCCGGCTCCGGCCGCTGCTCACCTACGCCCTTCCGATCGTGTCGGTGCAGGCGCTGCTCGAGCTGGCTCGCACCTATCTGGCCCTGGCCGACCCAGCCGGCGCCCTCGCGGCCCTACGACAGATCGCCGACATCCGCGAGCACCGCCGCGACCTCGGTCCACTGACCGGCGAAGCCGACGAGCTGCGCTCGCGCCTCGACGTGCTGAAGAGCGAGATGCTCGGGGCGTCGTCGCTGACCACCGCCGAGCTCCGCCTGCTCCCCCTGCTGGCGACGCACTTGTCGCTGGCCGAGATCAGCGAGCGGCTCGTCGTGTCTCGCAACACGGTCAAGACGCAGGCCATCTCCATCTACCGCAAGCTGGGCGTGTCGACACGCAGCGAGACCGTCCGCCGCATGCAGCAGGTCGGCCTCGTCGCCCACGTGTGATGCCCGAGCGGAAAGGAGACCTTTCCGCTCGGACCTGTTCATCCACAACGGGTGATGACGGTCCGGCTCTCCCCGGACTGCAATGAGGTGGTGAGCCAACCGAAGCCGTCCGTGGTCATCGTGGGTGGCGGATTCGCGGGCGTGGGCTGCGCCAAAGAGCTGGCCAAGCACGGCCTGCCGGTGACGGTGCTCGACCGGAATTCCTTCCACCAGTTCCAGCCGCTCCTCTACCAGGTCGCCACGGCCGAGCTGGCCGACACCGACATCGCCCGGCCGCTGCGGGCCGTCTTCAAGGGACAGAAGAGCGTCATCGTCCACCGGGGCGACGTCACGGAGGTCGATCCGGCGACGCGAACCGTCACTACCTCCGACGGCCGGACCTTCACGGGCGACTACCTCGTGCTCGCCGCGGGCTCGCAACCGAACTTCTTCCACACGCCCGGTGCCAGCGAGCACGCGTTCCCGCTGTACACCATCCGCAACGCCATCGCCCTGCGCGGCCGGCTGCTCGAGCTCATCGAAGAAGTCGACGGCAACCCGGAGCTGATCGACAAAGGCGCCTTGAACTTCGTCATCATCGGCGCCGGCCCCACGGGCGTCGAGACGGCCGGTGCCATGGCCGACGCCATCAACCGGGTGATCCCCAGGCGCTACCACGGCGACCACATCAAGCGAGCCCGCATCATCCTCGTCGACCTCGGCCAGGTGGTCCTGTCGGCGTTCTCGGACGACGCCCACAAGTACGCGGCCAGCAAGCTGCAACACAACGGCGTCGAGCTCAAGCTCGGCACGAGCGTCACCAATGTCGCACCCGGGAAGGTGACACTCAGCGACGGCACCGAGATCCTGTCACACGCCGTGGTGTGGGCCGGCGGTATCCAGGCTCCCGAACTGGCGGCCAAGCTCGGGGTCGCCCAGGGGCGAGGTGGTCGGGTCACGGCCCAACCCGACCTCACTGTCGAGGGCTTCCCCCGCGTGTACGCCATCGGCGACATGGCCAACATGCCCGACCACGACGGCACGGACCTCCCGCAGCTCGGGTCGGTGGCGCTCCAGGCCGGGCGGTGGGCGGCCAAGAACATCCTGGCCGACATCGACGGCAAGCCGCGCCAGCCGTTCCACTACCACGACAAGGGCATCATGGCCATGATCGGCAGCGGCGCCGCCGTGGCCGAGATGGGAGCGCACCACCACGAGCTCCATGGCCACGCCGCCTTCGCGGCGTGGCTCGGCGTCCATGCGTGGCTGATGAGCGGGATCCACGAGCGCGTCGACGCCTTCATCTCGTGGGCCTGGGACTTCCTCGGCCACAGCCGGACCAGCGCCTTCATCGACGACCCGGACAAGGCACGGATCGACTGGGGCGACGACGACGAGGACACGCCGGAGCCGGCGACGACCACGAGCTGACCGATCGGAGCTACCCCCCATGGCCGAGCACTACGACGTCGTCATCATCGGGACCGGCGCGGGCGGTGGCACCCTGGCGCACGCGCTGGCGGGCACGGGTAAGCGGATCCTGTTGTTGGAGCGGGGTCACTTCCTGCGGCGCGAGATGGACAACTGGGATCCCGATCCGGTGTTCATCCAGGGCAAGTACATCTCCAAGGACACGTGGTACGACGCCGACGGCCAGCCGTTCCAGCCCCAGGTCCACTACAACGTGGGTGGGGCGACGAAGCTGTATGGCGCCGCGCTGTACCGGCTGCGGCCACAGGACTTCGGTGAGTTGCACCACATCGACGGGATCTCTCCGGCGTGGCCACTCGACTACGACGACTTCGAGCCGTGGTACACGGCCGCCGAGTGGCTCTACCAGGTCCACGGCAACGCCGGTGAGGATCCCACCGAGGGCCCGCGGTCGAAGCCCTACCCGTGGCCGGCGGTGTCGCACGAGGACCGCATCCAGCAGATCTCCGACGACTTGGCCAAGGGTGGCTACCACCCGTTCCACGCCCCCTGCGGGATCCTGCTGGACGAGGAGGACCGGAACAAGAGCACGTGCATCCGGTGCATGTGGTGCGACGGCTACCCCTGTCTGGTGCACGCCAAGGCCGACGCCGAGACCATCGCGGTGCGGCCGCTGCTGGGTCAGCCCAACGTCACGCTGCTCACCGGGGCTGAGGTGGTCCGGCTCGACACCGACCCCACCGGGCGTTCGGTGACCGGTGTCGTGGTCGCACGCGATGGTGACACCGAGGTGTATTCGGGTGACGTGGTGGTGGTGTCGGCCGGCGCCGCCAACTCGGCCAAGCTGCTGTTGAACTCGGCCAACGACCAGCATCCCCAGGGTCTGGCCAATGGCTCGGACCAGGTCGGGCGCAACTACGTGTACCACAACTGCAAGGCCGTGGTCGCCCTGGCCAAGGAGCCCAACGACACGGTCTTCCAGAAGACCGTCGGCGTGAACGACTTCTATTTCAGCGCGCCTGATTTTGACTGGCCGGCTGGCAACATCCAGATGATCGGCAAGTCGAATGCCGAAGCGATGAAGGGCGAGGAGCCCAAGCTCACCAAGCTGGCGCCCCACTTCAGCTTGAGCGAGGTGGCCAAGCACGCCGTCGACTTCTGGCTGACGACCGAAGACCTGCCCGTGCCGGAGAACCGCGTCACCGTCGACAAGGACGGGAATGTGCACCTCGCCTACAAGGCCACGAACGACCGCGAAGCCGACCGCCTGTACGACGAGCTGAAGAAGATGCTGAACCACATCGGGCTGGCCCAGCACCACGTGCTCGCCAAGAACTTCTACATGCACATGGACGTTTCGACCGCCGGCGTCGCCCACCAGGCTGGTACATGCCGGTTCGGCGCCGACCCGACCACGTCCGTGCTCGACACCAACTGCAAGGCCCACGAACTCGACAACCTCTACGTGGTCGACACGAGCTTCTTCCCCAGCATCGGCGCCGTGAACCCGGCCCTCACCGCCATGGCCAACGCCCTACGCGTGGGTGCCCACCTCACCGAACGCCTCGGGTAGGCAATCCGTCGATCGGGTTCGCGATCAGTCGACGCCTTCTCCGGGCAGGAGGCTCTTCTGGTCCAGGGTGTAGAGGAGCACGAAGCCGGGGACGACGACGAGCGCGAACAAGACGGTGGCGGCGAGGAGCGCCTGGAGGGTGCCGGTCGGGGCGGCGGCGTCGGCGACGGTGAGGCTGGTCGGAAGCATGTAGTCCCACTGGGCCACGCCCCAACCGATCACGATGCTGGCGACGGCGCCGATGGCGAGGAGTCGTGGCCCGCGCTGGGCGTCGCGAATGAGCAACACGAGCGACGCCGTGCCGCACAACGCCGACAGGATCACGAGCGGCAACGCTCGAGCGGTCATTCCGTCGAACACGTAGCGGGCTTGGGCGCGAAGCACGAAGATGCCGATGAAGGCAACGACACCGGCGACGACGGCGGCGCCGATGGCTCGGCGGCGGAAGTACGAGACCATGGCCGCGTCGTCGAGCCGGCGCGAGTCCCACACGAGGTAGACGGCGGCGAGGTAGGCGGCGACGGCGACCGCGAGCAGCCCGGCCACGATCGACACGGGGTTGATCCAGCTCGTCCACGGATCGCCGGCCTGGCCACCAGCCGGGACTCGTCCCGACGCGATGGCGCCGGCCACGGTGCCCATGCAGTAGGGGACGACCACCGACGAGATGGCGAAGGCGGCCCCGAAATTCCGCCGGTCGCGGGTCTTGAACACCGTCTTGCGAAAGGCGAAGCTCGAGCCGCGCAGGACGATCCCGAAGGCGGCCAGGCTGAGCGGGACGTACAGGGTGAGGGTGATCGATGCGTACGCCTCGGGGAAGCCGGTCCACAAGACGACGAAGATGAAGATCAACCAGACGTGATTGGCCTCCCACACCGGGCCGATCGAGTGGTCGACCACCTCGCGGGGCCGTTCGCCGCGCTCGGCCCCGCCCGCCACGAGATCCCAGAAGCCGGCGCCGAAGTCGGCCCCGCCGAACACGGCGTAGGCGGTGACGGCTACGAACAGCACGACGGCGATGGCCGTGCTCATACCGTGACCGGCTCCTCGACCTCGCTCACCTCGGCCGGCGCGGGACCCCGGGGACCGTAGGGCACGTCCTCGTCGTCGACTCCCCGGCGCCGGAAGCGGCGGGCCATCTGGCGCAGGATCAGAATCGTCGTCGTTCCCAGCCCGATGTAGAGGAGGGTGACGAGGATGAACGTGACCCACACGCCGGTGTTGGCGGTGGCCGCGTCCTCGACCTTCATGAAGTTGTACACGATCCACGGCTGGCGGCCCACCTCGCTGACCACCCACCCCGCCTCCAGAGCGAGGACAGCAGTGATGCCGGCCGCCGATGCCAGCCACAGGAACACCTTGCTCTTGGGCATGTCTCGCCGGAAGATCCAGCACGCCCAATACCACAGGGCCAAGAGGAACATCAGGGTGCCGAGACCCACCATGACGTCCCAGGCCAAGTGCACGGTGTTGACCTCGGCCGTCGTCGGCTGGTCATCGGCGGGAACGGTGTCGAGGCCCTGTACGACCGTGCTCGTGCCGGTGGCCGGATCGGACAGCCACGACGCCAGGCCGGGGATCGGGATGCCCCCGCTGACCGTGCCGTTGGAGTTGAGGTGGCCGAACAGCGTCTCGGGGACGTCGCTGGAGGTTTGCGGCACCAGTTCGATGGCGGCGAACTTCACCGGCTGGTTGTTGTAGACCCAGCGGGCCAGCGAGTCGCCCACTCCCATCTGGATCGGTATCGCGACCGCCCCCACGCTGAAGGCGATGATGAAGCCCAGCCGGTGATAGTGATCGCGCCGGCCGCGCAGCATCGCGAAGGCGTACACCGACGCCACGAGGAACCCGCCCACCACATAGGCGGCAATGACCATGTGCGCCGACATCAAGGGCATGGCGTCGTTGAAGATCACCTTGACCGGATCGACGTCGACGACCTCGCCCGCCGAGTTGAGCGTGAACCCCGACGGGGCATTCATCCAGGCGTTCGCCGCCACCACCGACGTGGCGCCCAGGATGCCGACGATGGGGAGCGGCACCCCCGTCCAGAAATGGGTCCACGGCTTCAGCCGGCGCCACCCGAACAGGTAGATCGAGATGAAGATGGCCTCGGTGAAGAAGAAGATCCCCTCGAACGCGAACGGCACCCCGAACGCCTCGCCCCACTGACCCATGAACCGCGGCCACAGCAACCCGAACTCGAACGTCAGCACCGTCCCCGTCACCGCGCCGACGGCGAAGGTGACGGCCATGTACTTCGACCAGCGCTGCGCCAGCCGGAGCGCGTCGGGATCGTTGCGTTTCAAGCCCCGGTAGTTGGCGATCAACGCCATGAACGCCCACGACACACCCAACGGCACCAGGATGATGTGGAACGCCAGCGTGAAGGCCATCTGGGCCCGAGCCCACGGCACCGGGTCCACGGCCAGAACCGGCACGATCCCCACGAGCGGCACGCGTGCTACTGATCGATCCAGGGTGTACGCCAGCCGCCGTTGTCGGCGACGAGCGACAACGCCGCGTCCGGTCCCCACGACCCCGGCGCGTACGCGTGGATGGGCGAAGGGGCGTCGATGAGCGGCTGCATGACGCGCCAGGTCTGCTCCACGGCGTCCTGGCGTGTGAAGCGCACGTTCTGACCCACCATCGCCGCGTGCAGCAGCACCTCGTAGGGTGTCGCTCCCTCGCCCCCGCCACTCTCGGCGAAGGTCATGCCGAGGATGATCGGCTGCGGGACCTGCGAATCGGCGTGGCGGGCCTCGAGCTCGAAGCGGATACCAGTCGACGGATCGAGCCGGACGACGATCTGATCGGGCGGGCTGTCGTCTCGGCGCAGGCCGAAGCCGAGGCGGGGCGGCTGCTTGAAGACGAGACGGACCTCGGTTTCCGTCGTGGGGAGACGCTTGCCGGTGCGGATGAAGAACGGGACGCCCGACCAGCGCCAGTTCTCGATCTCGAGCCGGAGGGCGGCGTACGTCTCGGTGGTGGAGTCGGCCGCGACGCCGTCGATCGAGAGATAGCCGTCGTACTGACCACGCACGTAGTGGGCGGGGTCAGCCGCTTGCACGGCTCGGAACAGGGCCGTCTGGGCGTCCTTGAGCGTCGCCGGATCGCCGCCGGCGGGGGCCTCCATGGCGATCGCCGCCACCACCTGCATCAGGTGGTTGACCACCACGTCCCGCAACGCCCCGACCGGGTCGTAGAAATGCCCCCGGTCCTCGACGCCGAAGTCCTCGGCCATCGTGATCTGCACGTTGTCGACGAAGTTCCGGTTCCAGATCGGCTCGAGCATCGTGTTCGAGAACCGCAGGTACAGCGCCTCCTCGAGTCCCATCTTGCCGAGGTAGTGGTCGATGCGGAACAGCTGCGACTCGTCGATGTACTGATGGAGCTCCTCGGCGAGCGCCCGGGCCGACGCCAGGTCGTGGCCGAACGGCTTCTCGACGACGACGCGCCCGTTCCGGGTGAGGCCCGCGTCGGCCAGGCCCTTGACCACGGTGGCGAACAGGAACGGGGGGATCTCGAGATAGAAGACCGGTCGGGAACCCCCGATGGCCGCTTTGACGCGGCCGTACGTAGCGGCGTCGCTGAAGTCGCCCGCCACATAGGAGAGGCGGGACGCGAGCCGGCCGAACACCTCCTCGTCGAGGGTCTCACCCGTCCCGATGATCGACGTGCGGGCGCGGTCGATCAACTGGTCGACGGTCCAGTCGTCGACCGCCACGCCGACGATCGGGCAGTCGAGCAGCTTCCGCTCCTCGAGCCGGTACAGCGACCGGAACGTCATCACCTTCGCGAGGTCACCGGTGATGCCGAAGATCACGAAGACATCACACGTCGACTGGTCAGTCATGATTCACTCACCTCTGTCCTGGTCGTCATCGGAACTGCAAGGCGTCAGTGCAGCTCGGGGAGCCACTCGGCCACGATGATCCGGGCCGCCGCCTCGATCTGCGCCAGATGGGAGAACGCCTGGGGGAAGTTCCCCAGGTGGTACCCGGTCGTGACGTCGAACTCCTCGGCGTACAAACCGAGCGGCGACGCGACCCGCAGCAGGCGTTCGAACTGATCACGCGCCCGCTGGTGCTCGCCCACCTCGGACAGCGCCGAGACGAGCCAGAACGAGCAGATGAGGAACGTTCCCTCCTTGCCCGTCAGGCCGTCGTCGGTCTCGTCGGTGCGGTAGCGCAGGACGTAGCCGTCCTCGGTGAGCTCGTCGGCGATGGCGAGCACGCTGTTGTGGGCGACTTCGTCGCCTCGTGGGAAGAACCCGAACAGCGGCGCCAGCAATGTCGAGGCGTCGAGGGACTCGGTCTCATAGTGCTGGCGCAGGACGCCCCGGTCGCTGACGCCTCGCTTGAGGATGTCGTCCCGGATCTCGTCGGCTGTGGCTCGCCACCGGTCGGTGAGCTCGCCGTTGCCCCGCATCGCCGCCAGCTTCGACGCCCGGTCGAGGGCGACCCAGCACATCAGCTTCGAGGAGACGTAGTGCTGTGGCTTGCCACGCGCCTCCCAGATCCCCTGGTCCGGCTCGGGCCACACGCCGGTGGCGCACTCGGCTTGGGCCTGCACGATCGGCCAGAGCCGGCGGGGCAGGCGCTGGCTGCGGTTCGAATGCAGGAGCACGGCGTCGAGAACCGCACCGAACACGTCGTTCTGGCGCTGGTCGAAAGCGCCGTTGCCGATCCGGACGGGCCGGGCGCCGCCGTAGCCGCTCAGGTGGTCGAGCGTCGACTCCTTCAGGTCGCGCCGGCCGTCGATGCCGTACATGATCTGCATCCCGCCGTCAGTGTTGGCCTCGAGGTCGGCGACGAACTGCATGAACTCGTCGGCTTCCCAATCGAGGTTCAGGAAGTGCAGCGCCTGGAGCGTGAAGGTCGAGTCGCGCATCCAGCTGTAGCGGTAGTCCCAGTTGCGTTCGCCGCCGGGCGTCTCGGGCAACCCGGTGGTGAGGGCGGCCACGGTGGCACCGGTGGGCATGTACGTGAGGCCCTTGATGGCGAGGGCCGAACGCTGGATCGGCTCGCGGTAGCGATGGTCAGGAATGCGAGCGCTGTCCAACCAGTCCCGCCAGTAGGCCACCGTGGTATCCACCCGTCGCGCCGCCTCGTCGGCGTCGGCCGGCGCGTCGAACCCGTCGGCCCACGTCAGGGCGCAGTACGCCCGATCGCCGACCTTGAGCATGTGCCGGGCGCGCACGCACTCACCCTCGACACCGACGGTCAGGTCGGTCTGGAGCCGGAGGACGGTGTCGCCGCCGGTCGCCTCGGCGACGTGGCCCACGCCGTCGACGATGCTCCAACTGGCCGCGACGCGCCCGTAGTCGAAGATCGGCTCGCAGATGAGCTCCACCTCGACGGTGCCGTCGATGCACTCGACCGTCCGAACGAGCACGTGCTCGGCGTCGAAGTCGGCAGGCGGCCGCGTGTGGGGCGTGATCGTGTCGGGGCCAGTGGTCGGTCCCATGGTCAGGGCGTCGCGGACGACGACCCAGCCCGACGGTGTCTTCCACGTGGTCACCATCACATTGCTGCCGGGCTCGTACGCACGGAAGGTCGGGTGGGTGATCCCGAACGGGGCGAACCGGAAGGTGCCCGCTTCTCGGTCGAGCAGCGCCCCGAACACGCTGGGCGAGTCGAACCGGGGCACGCAGAGCCAGTCAATGGTGCCGTCCGCCGCTATGAGCGCACCGGTATGGCAGTTCGAGAGGAAGGCGTACTCGGCGATGGGCGGGAACGGCGAGGGCGCCGCTGCGCTTTCAGCGGGATTCGGCGCCGCCCGCTTGTGCGGACGATCGACGTCGGCTCGGCGCGTTGCCATGTGGGCCTCCTAACCTCGATCCGAGAAGAGCTGCCAGAGGTCGCCGACGGTGTACACGCCGTCGCCGGGACGGCCCCTGATCAAGTCGGCGACCACACCGGTCCAACCGGTCTGGTGCGAAGCACCGAGGCCGGCACCGTTGTCGCCGTGAAAATACTCGTTGAAGACGAGGTTGTCGCGCCACGCCGGGTCCTGCTGGAACCGATCGATGCCACCGAAGCACGGTCGCTTGCCCTCGCTGTCGCGCAGGAAGAGGGAAACGAGCCGCTCGCGCAGGTCGGCGGCGATCTCGGCCAGCGTGTGCTGCGCACCGGAGCCCGCCGGGTAGTCGACCTTGAGGTCATCGCCGAAGAAGCGGTAGTAGCGCTCGAGGGCGGTGACGACGAGGTAGTTCAACGGGAACCACACCGGACCGCGCCAGTTGGAGTTGCCGCCGAACATCGACGTCGTCGACTCGGCCGGCTCGTAGTCGATCGACGCCCGGACCCCTTC
>DASXAI010000146.1:0-3269 GCA_036406775.1 Acidimicrobiales bacterium | reverse complement strand
ACGTCTCGTGGTTGACAGGGCCAGCTGAGCCGGCGACCGCCCCGCCGGGACGGGCCGGGCGGTGCGACCGACCCGTCCCGGGACCTGGAATCGGATGCGGTCCCCGGGAACTCGCGGCACCAGCAACACGGTTCGCCGAGGACGAGTACAGCCTCGCACGGAGCGGTTGCGCCGGTGTCCTGATCGGGTTGCCGTTCGACGACAGCGATGAATCAGGGTGGCGGCTCGGCACCGTCGCCGTTGCCGTTCATACTGCCTTCATCGCGGTTGGCGGTCGCCTGGTAGGTCGTGACGGAGGACCGACCCATCATCAGCTCGGCGGTGACCGCGGCCAGAAGCCCTGGAACGACGAATCCAGGCCGGCCGGTCGTCTCGGCTACAAACATGACCGCGGCCAGCGGCACGCGGTAGCCGGCACCGAGAAAGGCCGAGACCCCCACGACGACGAAAAGGCTCGTGTCGAGGGCGTGTACCGCGCCCCCGACGGCGCGCCCCAACAGAGCGCCGGCGACGACGAGGGGGATGAACAAGCCACCGGCACCGCCCCCGGCGACGGTGGCTACGGTGGCGGCGCAGCGCAGCCCCAAAACCGCAATGACGAGCCACGTGGCGTGGCTGGGGTCGAGGGCCCAGTCGATGGCGTCGTAGCCCGGTCCGATGGTGAGGCTCTCACCGGTCAGTGCCCAGCCCGTGGCGAAGATGGCGGCCAGCGTGACGCCGGCGCCGAGCACGCGGAAGCCGGGCCGTGTGCGCCCCTGCACGCGCTTGGCGCGACGCAGCAGGAAGGCGAACACGCGTGCCGCGAGCCCGGCCGCCACGCCGAGCGCGGCCGCGCCGGCCAGATCGCGGAAGTCGAAGCCGGGGTTGCCAACGATGGGAAAGAGGGGCTCGGTCCCGTTCACGGCCACGAAGGCGAGGTAGCTCACGGCTGACCCGACCAGGGCAGGTAGCAGCATCCTTCGGGCCAGGTCGTCCTGGTACGGAACCTCGAGGGCGAAGATGGCTCCCGTGGCGGGCGCCTTGAAGATGGCGGCCACGCCGGCGGCGGCGCCGGCGGTCATCAGTACCCGACGGTCAGCGTTCCGGAAGACGCGCGGCAGCCGGCGCTGCGTCTGGGCACCGAAAGTGGCACCGAGGTACAGCGATGGACCCTCGAGGCCCATGGCCCCGCCCAAGCCGAGCGTCGCGATCGACGCCGTGATCCGTGCGACCAGTTCCCGCCATGTCAGCTCGTCTCGGGGGTCGTGAAAGGCGCGCAGGTATTCGTCAGCGGTGGCCGGCGACGCGCCCCGTCCCACCGTGCGCAGCATCACGGCGGCGAGGAGCAGCCCGGCGCACGGCGCCGCCGCCATCACCCAGAGGGGCCCGGCGCGGACGGCTCGCAGGCCGCCGTCGACCACGATCCGTTCGATGCCAGCGACACCCAACCCGGTGACCGCGCCCACGACGGCGGCGGCCAGCACGACCTGTGCCGACCGGGTGGCGAGCGCCCGTAGCTCCTCGTGGCGCGCTGCGACGAGGCGACGTACTCCGCGGCCGGCGAGACTCACACCCGGTCCCACCCCGCTGTCCAAGCCTGGTCAGGGACTTCGCCGGCGGCATCGCTGAACGCTTGCAAGGCACCCACCATGGCCGGGCGCAACGGCGCCGGTACCTTGGCGACGATCGCCAGGATTTCCCGCCGGCGGATCGTCGTGACCCTGGTGAGCAGCCGGGAACCGGCTGGCGTCAGGCGGACCGTGACTTCCCGTCGGCTCGTGGCGGACATCTCCCTGCCGATCAAGCGCCGGTCGACGAGCCAGTCGCACATGCGGCTGGCCGTCGAGGGATGGACGCCGAGCTCCTCGGCGAGCGACCGCACGTTCAGGGGACCGCGGGCGGCGAGCGTCACGAGCATCCGGAACTGGGGCAGGGTGACGGCCCCGTCGACGCCCGCGATGGACCGGGCTGCGACCGCTACGAGAGCACGGGAGGCTCGCAGGACGCTCTCTACGACATCCTCGATGTCATCGGGACCTTCCACTGACTGCTGCAGCATGCAATCATTGTAGGCACCACTCGTCGCTACGTAGGTCGGCGACGCGCGATTTCTTGCCCGGCGGTAGACAAGTTGTAGACAACGTTCCGCGGGACGCATCTCCTGCGCCCGAACGTCACCTGACTCGGGCAACCCCAGGGAAGACAGTGGTGAGCACCACGGCGTGATCGGCGGTCACCAGGCCTCGGGCACAGGGGTCGGCACGGTCGAGCGCCACCGCCGCGATCTCGAGGCGCGCCGCTTCATCGAGGGCCGAGAGAAGAACGGCGTCGGTGGCGAGGATGCCGTCCACGAGCGGAGCACCCGATGCAGCGCGCACGACGGCGATCGGGTCGGGCAGTGGCTCGAGCAGCAGCCCGATGATCGTGATGTCGGGTCGCGCTCGGCGAAGGTGAAGGGGGCTGCGGACGAGCCCGTCGAGAAGGACCCACAACGTCGCCCCGGGCGGCGCGACCCGAGCCGCCCGCGTCGCAAACCGTCGGTTCAATCGCTCGAACCGGCACCAGTCCCCGCTGGTCCGGTCGAGGCACATCACTTCCGCAAACGTCTCCCGGTGGGCGGACCATTCATCCGGCCCGAGCGAGACAAGACCCCTCTGGCTGGCGATGGCGTCCGGGCCGAGGAAGTCGGCGACGAGTTCGACCTCGTCCGAGTCACGTCGTCCTTCCTCGACGAGCTCGAGGGCGAGACGGCAGACGTCGTCGCGGGCACCGTCGACGACAGCCGGATGGCAACGGGCCACGACGACGTCCGGGCGGACGAGCTCGCGCGGCCGGAGGGGGTGCGGATCGGCCGTCAACAGCTCCACAGAGATCCTCCCTCGCCGGTCCGGCCGGCTCCTTGGCCGGCACCACACGGCCCCTACGGTGGCAAGCGCATGTTGCGTGCACCGCGATGCTCGGTTGCCGTTCGGCGAAAGCCCCCCGGCGTCGCATTGTCATCGGGTAGCGAGCGTGTTGTCGTTTCGCGCTCGTTCAGGAACGGCCAGGCCAATGAATGGAAGCGGGCGCCCCCGGGGACGATGATCGGTGAGTGGCCACCCGGGTGATGGTCGTGGAGGACGACGCTGACGTCCGTGCGATGCTCCTGCTCCTTCTGCGGGGCGAGGGCTACGACGTCGTCGAGGCGGCCATAGCGGAGGAAGCATGGGAATGGTTTTCCGCGTCGAAGGTTGAGATCGACGTGGTGATCCTCGACCTGAAGCTGTTTGGCCGGCACGGCTTCAAGCTGT
>DASXAI010000145.1:0-11269 GCA_036406775.1 Acidimicrobiales bacterium | reverse complement strand
CGTCGGGGAGGACCTGGCAGGCCTCCTCGTAGGGATCGGTGGTGAGCACCGACGCCGACACCTTGATCGCCCGGCGGCGCTGGTCGGGGTCGAGGGTCTGGAGCTTGGCGTCCGACACCACGACCGCGGCGGCGGCGCCGTCGCAGTTGGCCGAGCACATCGGCCGCGTGTTGGGGTAGGCGATCATGATGTCGCCCATGATCTGCTCGAGCGACATCTTCTTGGTGTAGGCGGCCATCGGGTTGAGCGTCGAGTGGGCGTGGTTCTTCTCGCTGATCTTGGCGAACAGCTCGAACTCGGCGCCCTCGTAGGGGTGCTCGTGCATGTACTGCATGCCGATCTGGGCGAACACGCCGGGCATGGTCTCGGTGCCGATGCGGCCGTCGACGGGGGTGACGGCGCCGTAGCGGCCGGTGGGCGTCCAGGTGTCCTTGTCGGTCTTGCGGGCGCCGCCCGAGCCCAACAGGCCGGCGCCGGCCAGCTTCTCGACGCCGACGGCGATGCCGAAGTCGGCCTCGCCCGCCTTCACCGCCATGTAAGCGACCCGCAGCGCCGTGGCGCCGGTGGCGCAGGCGTTGGCCACGTTGTAGACGGGGATGCCGGTCTGGCCGATCTGCTTCTGCAGCTGCTGGCCCATGCCGCCCCCGCCCATCAGGTTGCCGGCCGCCAGCACCTGCATGTCCTTCATCGACACGCCGCCGTCGGCCAGCGCGCCCCGGGCCGCCTCGGCCGCCAGGTCCACGGTGTCCTTGTCCGGGTGCTTGCCGAACTTCGTCATCGAGATGCCGAGGATCCACACATCGTCAGACACGGGTCGCCTCCAATGGCTCGAAGCCGAAGCCGATGGCCTC
This sequence comes from Acidimicrobiales bacterium, assembly GCA_036406775.1. Taxonomy (GTDB): domain Bacteria; phylum Actinomycetota; class Acidimicrobiia; order Acidimicrobiales; family Ilumatobacteraceae; genus DASXAI01. Next base: position 10,418 of record DASXAI010000145.1, on the reverse strand, counting down.
GGTGCCTTCACTGTCGGCCGCGATCGGGAAGGTCGTCAGCCGCACCTTCATCCCGAGCCGGACGTGCTCCGGATCGGGGTCGACGTTCACGAGGTTCGTCCGGACGCTCGTGCCGCCACAGTCGACCACCGAGGCGACGAACGGCACAGGGATGCCGGGGGCGGCGTACGAGACGATCGTGAACGCCCGCACCTCCCCCTCCGACGGCACGACGACCTGGCGAAACTGGTCGCCCTCGCACGAGGCGCAGGCGTTGCGCCGGTCGAAGTACCGGGCGCCGCACGCCACACATTCGTTGGCAAGGAGGTGGGGCGAATCGCCCAGCACCAGATAGTCGACGAGCGGGACTTGACCGGCCATGGCACTCCTCCACCTCGGACCATCCAGCTTGCCGCCCCGATGGCACCGCGGCCAAACCGGAGCCTGATCAGCCCGTCCGGAGCCCGAACAGGGCGGCGGCGTTCAAGCCGAGGATCTTGGCCCGCGACTCGTCGGTGAGGTGGCCCATCATGCGCTCGATGGCGTCGGCCGAATGGGGCCACGACCCCTCGTGGTGCGGGTAGTCGTTGGCCCACAGCATGTTGTCGACGAGGTTTAGGTCCTCGACGTTCATCATGCCGACGTGGTCGATCTGGAACGTGGCGAAGCAGTTCCGGCGGAAGTAGTGCGACGGCAGCTCCGGGATCACCGGCCGCACCCAGAAATGATGGGCCCGGTAGGCGTGATCCATCGTCTCGAGGAGCCACGGGACGAACCCGATCCCGCTCTCGACGAGCCCCGCCCGCAGCCGCGGGTGCCGTTCGAACACGCCCGAGGCGATCAGCTGGACGAGCGGCTCGATCGTGGTCTCCATCGAATGGCACACGTAGTTGATGACGGCACCGCCGTTTCCGCCCGACGCCCGGGGATCCTTGCCCGTCGAGACGTGGAACGTGATGACGAGACCCGTCTCCTCGAGGAGCGACCACATCGGCTCGAACGACGGATCGTTGTACTGGAGCTTGCCGTGCTCGGTGGGTCCGTAGATCGGCGAGTTGCCCAGGCACACGCCCCGGAAGCCGTGGTCGACGGCCCAGCGGATCTCCCGCTCGGCTCCTTCCTGGTCGCCCGACGCGATCAAGGCCATCGGCAGGATGCGCGGCGAGTCGCCCTGCATGTACGGGCCGACGTGCTCCAGGATCCATCGGTTCCACGTGCGGCACATCGCCATGGCGAAGACGGGATCGGGTGTGGCCCAGCACAGGAGGCCGAGCGTGGGGAACACGATCTCCACGTCGACGCCGTCCTGGGCCTGATCGGCCACGCGCTGCTCGATGGTGCGCCCGGCGGCCGCCCGCGCGACGTCCTCGTCCTCCATGCGGTCACGGGAGGGGCGGTCGTGCTCGGCTCGCTCGTACTCCTGGCGCTCCTGCACCGGCCCGCTCCGGGTCCCCGGCCGCACCAGTTGGGGCCGGTTGCCCTCGGTCACGAGGAACTGGGCGCCGTCGTCGCGCTCCTCGACGTGCGGCACGCGGTCGCGGTACTCCGGCTCGATGGTGGCGAGGAAGGCGAGCGACTCCGTGACGTGGCAGTCGGCCGACACCATGAAGTACTTGTTGGGGTCGCCGGGGCGCGCCGTCCGGGTCCAGCCCTCCACTCCGGGGCTGCCGAGGCGCCAGGCGTTCTTCACGACCGTGGACATCACCTCATACGATGGCCCGCCGGCGCCACTGCGGCAACCGCACCGTCTCGCCATCCTCGGTGACTCGCTCCTGCCAGACGGTTTCGACGGCCATGCCGATGGTGACCTCCTCGGGCGTCGTGTCGAGGAGGTTGCCCACCACCCGGACCTCGGGCAACTCGTCGAGACTGACGAGCACCACGACGTACGGGACGGCGGCCTCGAGGACGGCGTTCACGGCGTGGCGCACGACGGTGTAGCTGTACACCGTGCCGACCGGCGCCACGACACGCGTCGTGAACGTCATCGAGCCGCACGTGCGGCACATCTCCTCGGGCGGGTGCTGCACGACGCCGCAGACGGCGCACTGCTGTAGCGCCAGCGCACCGGTGGTGAACCACGGCCGGTTGACGGCGTCGAGCCGGGGCAACGCCCAGTCGGTGGGCAGCTCGCCGGTCACGTCACACCCGTCCGAACAGCACGGCGCTGCCGGGCCCGAACCCGGGTCCCGACACGGACAGGCTCAGCTCGACGCCGTCGACCTGGCACGTCGACTCGCCCCGCACCTGACGGACGGCCTCCACCACGTTCCCGAACCCGTGGATGTACGCCTCGCCGAGGTTGCCGCCGCTGGTGTTGACGGGCAGGCCGCCATCGGGCCAGCGCAGGTTGCCGTCGGCCACGAAGTCGTTGAGCTCCTCGGGGGCGCAGAACCCCATCTCGCTGATGGCCATGAGGACGGGCCCGGTGAAGTTCTCGTAGAACTGGGCCACCTGGACGTCGCCCGGCCCGACCCCGGCCCGCTTCCACAGTTGCTCGCCCACGACGCGATGGTGAGCGGTGGGGAACCCGGGCTCGGTGAACGCCGGCGCCCCGTCGCCGCGAGCCAGGCCATGGGCGGCGGCCACGATGGCGACGGGCGGCGTGCGCGCATCTCGAGCCCGCTCCGGCGTCGTGACCACGATGGCGGCGGCCCCGTCGTTCTCGGGGCAGCAGTCGAAGAGATGGAACGGCTCGGCGATCCACCGTGACGCGTGGTACTCCTCCCGGGTGAGCGGCTGCCCGTAGCGGATCGCCCGCGGGTTGCGCTGGGCGTGGGCGAAGCTGGTCAGCGCTATCTCGGCCAGCGTGTCCTGGGTGACTCCGTGCTCGTGCATGAAGCGCATCGTCTGGACGGCGCAGATCTGCGCCGGCGTCACCAGTCCGTACGGCGCGGTGTAGGCGCCCGCGCCACCCACCTGGCGCAGCCGGCCGGCCCGGCCGTAGCGGTGGAACTGACCCTGGGCGAGGGCGCGGTACACGACGACGGTGGTGGCGTAGCCGGCGCTGACGGCGGCGTCGGCCAGGGTCACGGCGGCGCCGGCGCCGTTGCCGCCCCCACCGAAGGTCTGGGCCGTGAAGTGGAGGTCGCCGAGGCCGAGGGCGGCGCTCAGCCGCACCGGCTCGTTGCGGTCCATGTACGAGGCCAGCCCGTCGACGTCCTCCATCCGTAGTCCGGCGTCCTCGACGGCGTTGCGGATGGCGACGCACGCCAACTGGAACTCCGACTCGGTGGCGCCGCCGCGCCGGTAGTACGGCGACTCCCCGACGCCCACCACCACCGCTGCCCCGTGCATGACTTCCTCCCGTTTCACGCTTGTTTAACGACCTGTGAGGTTCACAAACAAGCGTGAAACGGGATAGGAACGCGCCATGAGTCAGACCACACGAGCCACGGCCGAGCAACTGAACAGTGACGAGCGCGAGATCCGCAACCTCCTGGCCCGGATGGGTCACCTCGCCGACTACGGCGACCTGGACGTGTACCTCACGCTGTTCACCGACGATGCGGTGTGGGAGCGCGAAGGCGACCGCCGCCAGGGCCACGCCGACATCCTGACCGGCGCCCGGGAACGGAGGGCCAGCGGCCTCCAGGGTCCCGGCACCCACAGCCGGCACATGAACACGACACTGTGGGTCGCCGTCGACGGGTCCGACGAGGCCGAGGCCCACTCGTACTTCCTGTTCGTCCAGCACACCGACTCGACGCCGACGGTCAGCATGGTGGGCCACTACCACGACACGCTGCGCCGCACTCCCGAGGGTTGGAAGCTGGCCCACCGCCGCATCATCTCGGAGGACAGCTGAGCCGTGCCCCGGATCGATCTCGGCCGGTTCGGCGCCGTCGTCAGCCCCGCCAGTGCCGACTTCGTCGACCACGCCGTCCAGCTGGAGCAGCTCGGGTTCTCGACCATCTGGCTGACGGGCGGCCCGATGGCGCACCTCGGCCAGGTGTCGGAGGTCGTGCAGGCGACGTCGACGGCGCGCATCGCCACCGGCATCATCTCCGTCGACCGCTTCCCGGCCGCCGACGTGGCCGAGCTCTACGCCGAGTTGGACGGCCTGGCGCCGGGCCGCTTCGTCGTGGGCCTCGGGGGCGCCCACGGTGCCGATCCGCTCGGCACGCTCAACGGCTATCTCGACGAGCTGGAGTCGGTGCCGGCGTCGCGCCGGGTGCTGGCCGCCCTCGGACCGCGCATGCTGCAGCTCGCCCATGACCGCGCCGCCGGAGCCTTCCCCGTGCTTATTACGGCCGACTACGCGCGCCAGGCCTGCGGGGTCCTGGGTGACGACACGACGCTCGCGGTCGAGCAACTCGTGGTGCTCGACGCCGATCCGGAGCGAGCGCGGCGCATCGCCCACCTGCCGCTCGACTTTCTCGGCCGCCTGCCCGGCTACCAGGCCAGCTTCCGCCGCCAAGGGTTCTCCGAGGAGGAGGTGCAGGCGCTCAGCGACCGGCTCGTCGACGGCGTCGTCGCGTGGGGTGATGCGGCCGCCGTTGTCGGACGGGCCTCGGCGTTGGCGGACGCGGGCGCCGACCACGTCGCGTTCAGCGTCCTGACCGACGACACCGCCCTGCCGCTCGACCAGTGGCGTGCGCTGGCCGCGGCGTTGCGGCCGTAGCATCGAAAGGGCATGCACGAGCTGGCGCTGTGCGAGGCCATCGCCGACACCGTCATGCGTCATGCCGGCGGCGAGCCCGTCACACGAGTGGAGGTGCGCATCGGCCACTTCCGCCAGGTCGTCCCCGACTCGATGCAGTTCTCATGGAAGCTCCTGACCGACGGCGGCGAGCTCGACGGCTGCGAGCTCGCCATCGACCACGTGCCGGCCGTGCTCGCGTGCCACGTCTGCGGGGAGGAGACGACGCTCGACGTGCCGATCCTGCTGTGTGGATCCTGTGACAGTGCCGACGTCGAGTTGATCCGTGGCGACGAGTTCCTCGTGGTGGCCATCGAACGGGTGGTAGCGGGCTGATGGGTCGCTTCCACCGCCACGCCGACGGCACCGTGCACGAGCACGATCACGAGCACGACGTCGGTGACCACAGCGGCTACGTCGCCACCGGCCCCGAGCGCGTCACCGTGCTGGAGAACATCCTCGCCGAGAACGACCGTGTCGCAGCAGAGAACCGCGCCGACTTCGCCCGCGCCAATGTCGTCACCGTCAACCTGATGTCAGCGCCCGGTGCCGGCAAGACGACGCTCCTGAAGCGCACCATCACCGCCCTCGGCGCGCGAATGCGGATCGGCATCCTCGAGGGGGACATCGCCACGAGCATCGACGCCGACGAGCTCAGCGCCCTCGGCGTCCCGGTGTCGCTCGTCAACACGAGCGCCGGGTTCGGCGGTGAGTGCCACCTCGACGCCACCATGGTGCGGTCGGGGCTGGCCCGCCTCCCGCTCGACCACCTCGACGTCCTGATCGTGGAGAACGTCGGCAACCTCGTGTGCCCGGCCGAGTTCGACGTCGGCCAGCACGCCCGGGCCATGGTGGCGGCGGTCACCGAGGGCGAGGAGAAGCCGCTGAAGTACCCGGTGATGTTCCACGCCTGCGACGTGGTCGTGGTGAACAAGCTCGATCTGCTGCCGCACCTCGACTTCGATCTCGACCGCTTCGTCACCAACGTGCGGGCCGTCAACCCGCACGCCCGCCTCATCCCGCTCAGCGCCCGCACCGGCCAAGGCCTCGACGAGTGGTGCGCCTGGCTGGACGCTCAGCTGCCCTGACTCGAGGTGGTCGCCTGCGTCGACGGCGTGGCGGTGGTCGCACTGGTACGAGCCGTCGTCGAGGTCGAGGCAGCGGTCGTCGCCGTCGTCGATGACGAGGCCGCCGTCGACGCCGACGTCGTCGCGCTGGCTGCCGTGGTGGCAATGGTCGTCGACGGGGACGAGGCGGCGCTGGTGTGGGCCCCGGCGGCGATGGCACCGGCGATGGCCAGCCCGCTGACGACGGCACCGGCGCCCGTGATGCGCCGGGCCCGACGGGCGGGGTGAGGACGACGTCGACGCGGTGCAGGCGCGGGGACCGGCGTGGACGGGCGAGCGGGTACGAGCGGATCGATGGTCATGACGACTCCCTGGTGCCGGCGCCGACCAAGACCCGTTCCGGCGTACGAGGCGCACGTGGCGCTGGAGCGGCGGGACGCCTTTCGGCTTGACGGACTCGGATGAAGGTGAGGACGGTGACGGCCACGCATGTCGCGATCACGCCCCACCGCAGAAGGAACGACTCGCGGTCGGTGCCGGCCGACAGGGCATGCACGGTGGTGAGTACGAACAGCGGGAAGCTGAGGAAGTGCGTCGCCCGCCACACACGCTTCGACAGGTGCCGGCGCAGCAGTGAGGTGATCTCGACCGCCACGAGGAAGTAGGCGCCGATGATGCCCCACGCGACCGCCACGGGATGCCAGTCGCCGGTGAAGGGCACGAGCACCTCGGTGAGGCCGAAGTGGACGTACGAGTCGGCCACGATGGCGAGCACGTGGACGCCGGTGAACACGACGGCGAGGCCACCGATGAACCGGTGCAGGTCGAGGATCCAGTTGGGTCGGCGCTTGCCGTTGAGCACCTTCGTCGAGAGGGCCAGGCCCCACAGCACGCCGAACGCCATCAGGGCCCACGCCACGATGCCGCCGGCCCGGGCCGTGTACCACCACACCTGGTCGGTCATCGGTCCACCCCCGCCGGCACCACCTGGTCGCCCAGGAACCCGCGCAGGCCGGGCGTGACGAGGATGGCGCCGTCGATGGCGACGATCAGCGCCTCGGCGTCCCCGTCGACCACATCGAACGCCCGGTCCCGCCCGCGCAGGAGGACGGCCTTGGCGAGCACCTCCGCCGCCCAGGCCTCACCGGTCACCACCGTGGCCGACGTCAGGTCGGTGGCGGCGGGGACGCCGGTGGCCGGGTCGATGAGGTGGTGGTAGCGCTGGCCGCCCAGGTCCCACCTCCGCCGCAACGTCGTGGACGTCGCGACGGCACCACCCCCGAGCCCGAGCCGCACCAGCGGCGTGCGGGCCCACGGGTGCTCGATCGCGATCGTCCACGTCGTGCCGGCCGGGGGCTCACCCGCCACACGCACGTCACCACCGAGGTTGACGCAGATGCCGGCGGCCCCACCGGCGAGCGTCTCCTCGACCACGAGATCGGCGGCCAGGCCCTTGCCGATACCGCCGGCGTCGAACCCGGTGCCGGCCGGCAGGCGGACGGCGGTGGCGTCGACGGTGATGTCGGTGCAGCCGACCAACGCCCGGCGTCGGGTCTCGAGAGGCAGGGGGCCGAGCTCGAACGAGCGTGAATAGCCGGCCCGCTCGAGCGATCCGAGCACCGTCGGGTCGAAGGCGCCGCCGGTGAGCCGCCACGCCTCGATGGCCCGTGCGATCAGCAGACGGGTCTCGGCGCTGACCTCGACGGCCGCACCGGCGCGGGCGTTGAGGGTGCTGACTTCGCTGTCGGGAAGGAAGCGGCTCCAGCGCCGTTCGAGGTCGACGATGCGGCGCCGGACGTCGTGGACGAGCCCGGCCCGTCCGCCGACGACGACGACGTGGGCGTCGGAGCCCATGGCGCGGAACCGCATCGCGCCGTCGCTGGCACAGGTATCGCGTTCGGCCGTTTCCATGCCGCCGATGCTCAACGGCGCGGCTCAGAGAACCCTCAGCTTCGCCTTGGGCAACCCGCTGATCTCACGCCCCTTCCGTTTCACGTTTGTTTGAGAACCTCACAGGTTCTTGGACGAGCGTGAAACCGGAGCGGCTGGCTACCGTGCGCCGATGCTCTACCCCCGCATGGGCGAGCCGCCGCCCGTCGCCTTCTTCTCCTTCGCCGAGATCACCGACCCGACGAAGCACCGCGCCTACAACGAGTACCACCAGCTCGACCACCGGCCCGCCAACCTGGCGCTGCCGGGCGTGTTCTACGGCGAGCGGTTCGTGCGGACACCGGCGTGCCGGGAAGCATCGCTCGCATCCGACGCCCGGTACGAGCGCTTCCACTACTTCAACTACTACTTGTTCCGCGACGACAGGCCCGAGACGCGCGCCGAATGGACCCGGCTCGGCTCGCTGGCGGCGTACTGGGGCCGCAAGCCCGACCACGCGTGGTCGGAACGGACGATGGGCTTCTACCGAACCCTGAAGGGCTATGCGAGCCCTCGAGTGCGGGTGTCGCCCGAGGTCGTGCCGATCCGGCCCGCCACCGGCGTCCTCGTCACCATTCGCGAGTTGCGGGGCGAGCCCGACCGCATCGACGACTTCGGCAAGTGGATGGACACGATCCACGTCCCGGCTCTGCTCGAGTGCGACGGCGTGGCCGGCGCGTACACGTTGGTGAGCGAGAACGGCTTCCCCGTCAACGTCGTCGCGACGGCGCCGCCAGACAACCGCCCGACGATGGTGATCGTCCTCTTCCTCGACGGCGACCCGCTCACTGTCGCCGCCGCGGTGGGCGAGCGTCACGAGTCGGGCGCCCTCGGTCCGGCGTGGGACGACGACGGCGTGGCCCGGTTGCTGTTCGCCGGACCACTCGAGACCATCACGCCCTGGCAGTGGGATTGGTTCGACTGACATGAGCGGCACCGTCCTGGTCGCCGGGGCCAGCGGTCTCGTCGGGACGGCCGCGGTCGAGCGCTTCCTGGCCGCCGGCTGGGACGTCGTCGCCGTCTCCCGGCGTGGGCCCGAGATCGACGGAGACCGCGCCTTCCGGCACATCGCCGTCGACCTGCGCGATGCCTCCGCCACGGCCCAGGCCGTCAGCAGCCTGTCCGACGTGACCCATGTCGTCTATGCCGCCGTCTTCGAGAAGCCGGGCCTCATCTCGGGCTGGTTCGAGCCGGATCAGATGGAGACCAACGAGCGAATGCTCGCCCATCTGATGGATCCACTGCGGCGGACCGCGAACGGCCTCCGACACGTGAGTCTCCTCCAGGGCACCAAGGCATACGGCGCCCATCTGCACCCGATCCCGGTGCCGGCCCGGGAGCGCGCCCCGCGGGATCCGCACGAGAACTTCTACTGGCGGCAGGAGGACTACATCCGGGCCGCGGCGGCCCACGACGGCTGGACCTTCACCATCTGGCGCCCGCAGCTCGTCGTCGGCCCCAACTACGGCGTCGTGATGAACCTGCCGCCGGTGATCGGTGCCTACGCCGCCCTCTGCCGGTTGGAAGGTCGGCCGTTCGGGTTCCCCGGTGGCGCGCAGTGGCCGTGGGAGGCCGTCGACACCCGCCTGGTGGCCGACGCCCTGCTGTGGGCGGCCACGGCGCCGGCCGCCGCCGATGAGACGTTCAACCTCACCAACGGCGAGGTCTTCGACTGGCGGACGATCTGGCCGGCGATGGCCCGCACCCTGGGCGTCGAGGTCGGCCCTGACCGCCCCGAGTCGATGGCCCAGTTCCTGCCGGCCCGGGCGGCGCAGTGGGACGCCATCGTCGCCGAGCACGGACTGCGCCCGTTGTCGATGGCCGCGCTCATCGGCGAGTCGCACCACTACGCCGACCTCTGCTTCGCCTACGGCGCCACGGACTCGCCGCCTCCGGTCTTCGCGAGCACGGTCAAGGTGAAGCAGGCCGGCTTCACCGCCTCGTGCGACACCGAGGCGTCGTTCTGCCACTGGCTCCAGGTCCTGATCGACCGCCGAGTGCTCCCGCCACCCGGGTGAGTCAGCCGGCGGCCGTTGTCACGGGGCCGAGGATGGTCTCGACCTCGTCGTGGCGGCGCTCCGGACCGGCGCCCTCCCGCCCCTTCCGGCACCACTCGAGGGGCGTGAGACCCTCGTTCGGATCGCGGAGGTTGGGGTCGGCGCCGAGGGCAAGCAGCCGACGGACCGAAGCGGGCCGGCCGTTCTGCGCCGCGGTGCGGAGGGGATGGCCGCCGAACACCGGATCGGTGGCGTCGACGGGCGTCCCCGCCCGGACGAGTTCGTCGATGACGTCGAGGCGCTCGTGGTCGGCCGCCATCACGAGGGCTCGCACCCGCGCGTCGGGCGGCGTATCCGATGTCAGCCAGCTGGATACGTCGCCGGCGGCCGCGGCCTCCTCGATGCCGTGCACGCGGGCGCCGGCGGCGACGAGCACGTCGACCACGTCGGTCATGCCGAACACCGCGGCGTGCAGGAGCGCGGTGCCTCCCGGCACGCCGCCGGCGTCGTCGGCCGCCCGCGCTTCGAGGTCGGCGCCGGCCTGGATGAGGTTCCGGGCCACTGCGGCGTCGCCGTAGCTGGCGGCCGTGATGAGCGGCGTCTCCTTGTCACCGGCCTTCCCGTCGACCGGGGCGCCGGCCGCGAGGAGGGCGCGGGCCATGGCATCGGCGCCCGGCACGTCACGCCACTGACCGCTGGCGGTGTCGTAGCGCAGCATGGCGACGTACGACAGCGGCGTCGGTCCGCCGCGGTGGTCGCACCAGTGCTCCATCGGCGCCGTGGCGAGGCTCGGCTCCTTGGCGA
>DASXAI010000144.1:0-1579 GCA_036406775.1 Acidimicrobiales bacterium | reverse complement strand
GCACTTGGCCGAGAACGCCGAGGACGACGAGTTCTCGCTCGAGCGCTTCGGGCGCCGGCCCGTCGAGTACTTCGAGGACGTGGGCTGGTGCTCGAACCGGACGTGGGTGGCGCACTGCGTGCGGCCCGACGCCGCCGAATGTGTCCGACTCGGCGCTGCAGGCGTGGGTGTGGCCCACTGCCCGAGCTCGAACCTGATCCTGGCGTCAGGCGTGGCGCCCGTCGTCGACCTGCGCGCCGCCGGTGTGCCCGTCGGGCTCGGCGTCGACGGGTCGTCGTCGGCCGACGCCGCCTCGATGTGGCTCGAGGCCCGGACGGCGATGCTCCTCGCCAAGCTGCGCAACGGTGCGTCCGCCGGTTCGGCCCGTATGGCGCTGGACCTGGCGACCCGGGGCGGCGCCGCCTGCCTCGGGCGCGCCGGCGAGCTCGGCGAGCTGTCGGTGGGCGCGGCCGGCGACGTGACGGTGTGGTCGCTCGACGGCCCGGGGTTCGCGGGCGCGCTGGCCGATCCGGTGGAGGCATGGTTGCGGTGTGGCCCGGTGGCGGCCCGTCACACGGTCGTCGCCGGGCAGGTCGTGGTGGAGGACGGTGCCCTCGTCGCACCGGAGTTGGACGACATGCTGCGCCGGCACCGGGTCATCAGCGCCCGGGTCCAGGGCCTCGACTGATCACTCCTGGAGGTTGGCGGGCCGGTCCGTGTAGGTCGCCGTCACGACGTGGTCGATCAGCACCACGGTCAACGGGCCGGGCTGGTCGTTCACGATGGGCTCGAGCACGATCTCGTCACGGTCGAGCTCGCGGATGTGGCCCTCCAGGACCTCGCCGTTCGTGAGCCCCAGCCGGACGGTGAGGCCACCGTCGCTCCACACCTCGAGGAAGTTGCGCAGCTTGGTCCGCATCCCGACATCTTGCCGTTTCCGAAGCCGCCCTCCGCTCTGCTTTGGTCGGCTTCGGCTCGCTTCGCTCCGCAATCGGTTCTCCCGCGGCCCGGCGGCGCACGGCCGAGCCGGACGCCGCCATGTGCCAGCCTGGAAGGTTCATGGAGCCCCGCCCCCGCGCCGAGCTCACATATCGGAGCCGCACCTTCGCCACCATCGGGTGGTCGATGGTGCTGCTCGTGGTGCTCATCGTGGCGACGGTGCTGATGGCCGGCCCCGACCCGGGCCTGGTCTGGGTGCCACTCACGGTGCTCGCCGGTGGTGGAGTCGCCTGGCTGCTCTACCGGTGCTACGTGGCGCCCCGCGTGGTCGCCACGGACTGGGGCGTGAAGGTCGTCAACCCGTTCGGCACCACCGAGCTGCGGTGGTGGGACATCGAGCGCTTCGACGCCCAGCCGATGCTCACCATCGTGCGCACCGACGGCAGCACGGTGACGGCCTGGGCCGTGCAGCACGCCGTCACGGCCCGCCTCGTCGGCCGCACGAGCCAGGGCGAGTCGGTGGCGACCGCCCTCACGCGCCAGCTCGCCGCGGCCAAGCTCCCGCCGCCCGCCCCCTCCTGACCCGTTTTCGCGTCGCTGGGGTGTCGTATATCCCGCCCAGTTTCGTCAGAACGATGGGTCAGGCGCTCCAGCGGCTCTG
>DASXAI010000143.1:0-5105 GCA_036406775.1 Acidimicrobiales bacterium | reverse complement strand
GCCGTTGAGCGCGACCTTGACCTGACCGGTCGACACGACCACGTCCACGTGGACGGTCGCGTTGCGCAGCGGCGGCACGGCGGTCGACGTCTGGGCGTAGGCCAGTCCGTTGCCGGTGGTGGCCACGCCGACGAAGTTGTTCGACGGATCCGTGCCGTTCTTGAAGGTGTCGAACGTGACGGCGATGCCGGGGATGCCGGCGGTACCGAGGGCGCCGGCGCTGCCGCCCACCATCGTGGGCAAGGCTCCTGTGGCCGGATTCCCGAGCACGAACGCCATGCCGTCGGCGCCGTTGCCCTGGTCCATGCGCAGGTCGAACGACGCCGTGAGGTTGGCCGTGGGCACCGCCGTCGGCCAGAACGCGGTGCCGGCCGCCTGGGCCACGTTGGGCGTCAGCGTCAACGGGCCCGTCGGTGTCACCGATGCCTGGCCGTTGATCCGCCACCCGCTGGGCCACGGCGGCGGGATCGCCGTGCCCGTGGCGCCGACCGTGACGGTGACGCTGGCCGTCCCCGTGGCGCCCCGCGTGTCGGTGACGGTGAGCGTCGCCGTGTATGTGCCGTTGGCGGCGTACGTGTGGGCAGGGGCGGCGCCCGTACCCGTGGTGTTGTCACCGAACGCCCAGGCGTACGAGACGATGCTGTCGCCGGCGTCGGGATCGCTCGACCCTGTCGAGTTGAACTGCACCGCCAGCGGCGCCGCACCGCTCGTCGGCGTGGCACCGGCGACGGCGGTCGGCCGGGTGTCGTACTGGGCCTGCAGCGCCAGGTCGGCCTGCGGCATGGTGATGGTCCGGTCCGGTGTCGTCGTGCCGTCGGCCCACCGCAAGAAGACGAGGTTGCCGGACGTCGCCGGCGCGATGAGGCGGTTCTGTGACCCGGCGACCTCCTTCACCACCGGGTTGGCGATCGAGTTGGTCCCGTTGACGACGATTGACACGCCGGCCGGTGACGAGCTCACCGACAGGTTGTGCTCCTCCGTCGCCAGCGTGACCGACTTCGTCGCCGACGCTCCCGCGGAGTCAGTGGTCGTCACGAGGATCTCGAGATACGAGTCGTCGCCGTGGTCCGGCATCGTGGTGTCGTAGGTACTGGACGCGGGCGCCGTGGTCATGTCACCCGGGTGCAGGTGGCAGTTGCCGGGTGTCGGACAGTGGTGAATGATCTGCTGGATCGTGATGGACGAGCTCGGGACGGTGGGGTCCTCGGCATCGGTGGCCGACAGGTTGAGGCGAATTCGGGCGGAGACCTTGTACGGCGCCGGAGTAGTCGGATCGATGGACACCGTCAGCACGGGTGGGTTGTTGCGTGTGTTGACCGACAGTGTCGTCGTACCCTTGGCCCCGAGCTGGTCGGTGACGGTGAGCGTCACGGTGTACGTCGATGAGCCGGTGAACGTGTGCGACGGCTTGGCCGCCGTTGACGTGCCGCCGTCGCCGAAGTTCCACGCGTAGGTCAGCGGCTCGTCGTCGAGGTCGAACGAGCCCGATCCGTCGAACGCCACGGCCAGCGGGGCGTTGCCGGCCAGCTTGTCGGCGGTGGCGACGGCGGTGGGAGCGCGGTTGCCCGCCGCATACCGCAGTCGTTGCACGTTGGCCGACCCGATGTCGGCGAAGAAGATGTCGCCGTTCGGCCCGGACCGGAAGGCCACGGGCGCGCCCACCGCGTTGCCGAAGCCATTGGCCTCCGGCCCCCGCACCATGGCGTCGTTGCCGCCGGTGCGCATTGTCCACATCCGTCCGGCGGCGTAGTCGCCGAAGAAGTAGGCGCCCTGGTAGTCCGACGGGTATGTGGAGCCCTGATAGAAGACACCGCCGATGCTGGCGTCGCCGCTCGGGTTGAAGTGGTTCCAGTAGTAGAGCGGCGCCGTCAGCTTGGCCGGCGGGTTGGCGTAGAGCGTCTGGCACTGGCTGAGGGCGTCGTAGCCGTTGCGGAAGGTGAGCGGACCTTCCCAGCACGGCCAGCCGAAGTTCTCTCCGCCTTTGGCCACGTTGACCTCTTCGTACGTCTCCCACCCGACGTCGCCGATGTAGAGGGTGGACGAGGTGCCGGGCTTCAGCGAGAAGCGGAAGGGGTTCCGGAAGCCGAGGGCGAACACCCGGCTCTGCCACGACATCGGGTTGCCCGATTGGTAGAAGGGGTTCGACGACACGCCGGAGCCGTCGGCCGGGTTGATGTGCAGGATCTTGCCCCGGGGCGAGGTGACATCCTGGGCGGCCAGGGCGGAGTTGTCGACGTTGCAGTACGAGGAAGCCTCACCATTGGCGACGAACAGTGTGCCGTCGGGCGCCACGAGGACCGTGCCTACGGTGTGCGTGGTGTCGCATGTGGCACCCGTGCTGGAGAACGACGGGAACTGGTCGATGATGATGCGTTCGTTGGCGAACGCCGTCGGCGCCGTGGCCGAGTTGGCGATGACCTGTGAGAGGCGACCCCAGTACTTCCCGGCCGAGTCCTTGTAGTTGTACGTCAGGTAGACGACGCGGCTGGTGGCGAAGTCGCGGGCGAGATCGATGCCGACGAGGCCGCGGTCGAACTCGCAGTTCACCGTCACCCCGAGCGGGCTGAACGACACGGCCACGCTCGATCCGGTTTGCGTCACTCGGCGCACCTGTCCGCACTTGCCGAGCACGAGCATCGTGTCGGTCCCGTCGGGGAGGAACACCATGTTGGTCAACTCGTTCGTCAGCCCGGTGGGGATCGTGACGAGGCTGAAGCCCGACGGCAGCGACAGCGCCGACGCCGGTGCGGCCGCGACGACCACACCGATCGACGCCAGCATGACCGCCACGAGGCCCGAGGCCAGCCAGCGCCTGGGTCCATGGAGTGGCCTGCTACGACACTCGCCCCCATTTGGCCCGATGGCTGACCATAACGATCAGGTGACAGCCCGACGAGGGTCCTTCGGCCCATTCTCCGGTGAAGGGCGACGCCGGGCCCCTGACCCATACTGGCGGCGTGGACATGCCCACGGCCCCGCTGGGTGACTCCGGCCTCGAGGTCAGCCGCATCTCCCTCGGATCGTGGCGCACCTACGAGCGCATCAGCCGCGACGACGGGCTGGCGGTGATGCGCGCCGCCCGAGACGCCGGCGTCACCTTGCTCGACGACGCCCGCTACAACGACGAGACCGGCACGGCGCCGGTCCCGACGGGTTACTCCGAGGTCGTCTTCGGTGAGCTGTTCCGCGCCGCGGGCTGGCCTCGTGACCACACCATTGTCACCAACAAGCTGTGGTGGGAGTTCTGGCCCGAGCAGGACGCGTCGGCCGAGCTGGACGCGTCGCTCGATCGCATGGGCTTCGACTACATCGACGTCATCTACGCCAACCCGCCGGAGCACGGACTCGGGCTGGACGAGCTCGTCGCTTCGGTGGCCGATCTCGTGACGACCGGCCGGGCCCGGGCGTGGGCCATCGTCAACTGGCCGGCGCCGCTGTTGCAAGAAGCGAGCGCCATCGCCACGCGCCAGGGCGGCCCCCAGCCGTGCGCGGCTCAGCTTCCCTACAGCGTGGTGCAGCGATCGCCCGTCGAGGACGCCGACATGAGCCGCGCCCTCGACGCGTGCGGCGCGCCCGTGGTCGCGTCGTACGTCCTTGCCGGCGGCCTGCTCAGCGGCAAGTACGACACCGATCCCTACACCGGCCGCGCCGCCGGCACCCTGGACATCCCCGCATCGCGAACCGCCCTCGAGGGGGCCCGTCGTCTGCGGCCGGTCGCCGACGCCCTGGGCACCTCACCGTCGGCCCTCGCCGTCGCCTTCGCGCTGGCCCATCCCCGGGTCGCCACCGCGTTGCTCGGCGCCACGTCTCCCGCCCAACTGCACCAGAACGTGGCGGGGCTCGACCTCCTCCAGCGCGTCGGCGCCGACGAACTGCGCGCCCTTGTGGCATCGATGTGACGGTTTTGCACGCCCAGAGGTGGAAAACCGTCACGTCGGCGTGAGGTGGGTCGGTAGCGTCGCCCGATGGCCGACGGGCGGATGACCGTGCGAGTGGCAGTGATCGGCGACCGGTACGGCGACTTCCCGCCGCAGGACACGATCGAGACGGCACTCGAGCATGCCGCCGCCCGCCAGAACGCCGCCGTCGACGTCACGTGGTTCCCCACCCCGTCGCTCCTCGGTGACGCCGAGGACGCGTTGGCGCCCTACGACGCCGTGTGGTGCGCGCCCGGCGGCCCGTTCGCGAGCCTCGACGGCGCCCTGGCCGGCATCCGCGTGGCCCGCGAGACCAGCGTGCCCTTCCTCGGCACCTGCGCCGGATTCCAGCACGGCGTCATCGAGTTCGCCCGCGACGTCGTCGGACTGACCGGCGCCCACCACGCCGAGTACGACGGCGCGCCCGTCGACTCACCACTGATCATCGACGAGCTCCTCTGCTCGCTCGTCGGTCAGACGATGCAGGTGCAGATCGTCGACGACGACACGCGAGGGCTGTACGGGGCAACGCAGGCGGACGAGCGGTACTACTGCCGGTTCGGCCTCGACGAGCGCTACACGCCCGCCCTCGCCGCCGCCGGTCTGGTGGTCGCCGGGCGCGACGCCGGCGACGGCGGCACCCGCATCATGCGCCTCGTCGGCCACCCGTTCTTCTACCTCACGCTGTTCGTGCCCCAAACGGCGTCGACGCCTGGGCGTCCGCATCCGCTCGTGAACGCGTACGTGGCGGCGGCACGCCAACGCGTACAGTGCGCCCCATCGACGACCAGCTCCTCGACCCGGCCTTCGAGCGCGAAGCCGACCGTCTGACGCACACCTCGGTCCGCGACGGCAACGGCGTCACGCTGATGCCGGCCGGTGTGCTGTCCTACGCCAAGCGGTGGGAGCTCATCGAGGGCGCCCAGCGGACGTTGCACCTGGTGTCGTTCTCGGTCATGCGGGACGACACCACGCGCCGGCTGGCGGCGACGGTGGCGGACAAGGTGCGCGAAGGCGTCGAGGTCAAGATGATCGTCGACGACGCTGCCCTCTACACCACGTTCAGCCGCAGCATCTTGAAACAGATGGCGAAGGCCGGCGCCGAGATCCTCACCTACGACAGCCCACTGCGCTACCTCGGCCTGCACCGCATGATCCGCCGGGGCAAGATCGCCGTCAAGCGCCGGT
>DASXAI010000142.1:0-11722 GCA_036406775.1 Acidimicrobiales bacterium | reverse complement strand
GTGGTGGATTAGCACGGGATTAGCAGCCGCGGACGGCAACCAACCCGTCGCGTCCAGGCCTTGCGGGGCGCCGGCGAACGCAGGTGATGAACCTAGGACTGGCCCACGCCTCCGCCGCCGAACGCAGAACTGGGCCTGGCGCGCCAAACCCTACTGAACCTCGCCCCTTCACGTCTTTGCCGAAGCCCGCCGCTACACCCTGGACGGTGTCACCAGCCAGATCACCTGGCCCGATGCTCATCGCCAACCCCGAAGGCGAACAGTTCTGGCCAGGCCAGTCCCAGCGGCTGAAGAGGCGCTGCCCGGGCCGAAGAAGATCGTGCCGTTCACAGCGGCCGAAGGCGCCGACCGCCACTGCGAGCCACTCGCCCGCTCGCTGTTCGAACAACGGGCCGGCGACTGGCTCGACGAGAGCCTCGCCTCGTTGCCAATCTGGCGTCGACACTGGATCAGCTGTCGACTGCGGCATTGTCGGAACAGAGCCTGAAGTCGACGTGAACGGTGCGCCAAAGTGTCACGCAGCTCCGGCTGGCGCCGCCTTCGCAAGTCCTGATGGAAGGTCTCGAACCATGCGCACCACGCTCAACACCTCGGACAGCCGTCGCGTTCGCCTCGAGCCCGCGTGCCCGCCGCGTGCGGCTCCGGGTCATTGCTGGGCGTCGATGATGCGATTCAAGGGGAGCGCCGGATCGATCATCGCCCGCGCCTGATCAGAACCCACGACAGGCAGGTCGCCCGGGTCGAGCAGCCCGACTTGCACCAACAGCGACGCCTGATCCCAGTAGATGTGCTCGTACGCCACCTGGTCACCGTCGAAGCCCATGATCACCACGTGGGGCAGCTCGACGCGGCGGCCGCTCGGCGGAACGCCCGGAAGCCAGAACGGCATCTCGCGGCTGTGGGTGAATCGCACGATGAACTCGGCCACGACGCGCTCACCATCGACGGTCCGTGAGAGCGGCTCCAGCTCCACGTCATCCGGCCACGCCGGAATGAACTCGTCACGGTAGAACGCGAGCAGCTCCTCGCGGCCACGCCCACCGGTCAGCACGGGAACGTGGATCACGGTCGGATCCTGGACCATCGTCGTCATCGTGAGCGCCGCGTCCTTGGCCACGAACTCGTCAGCCACATGCGCATCGAACAACGCTGAAAGATCCGGGCCATCGCCAGCGGCCTCCATGATCCGTACAGTACCGCTCAGCGAAGCGCGGATGCTCACGAGTCGTTCGCCGAGATGCGATCGAACAGGATCGTGTTGACGGGTACGCCGTCGAGTGTCGTGACCCTCCGAGAATGTGCTGGGCGCAGCGTCGGTCGGTCGATGCCGACGTGTAGATCATGGACGCCTCGTCGAGAGGCCCGAGCGAAGAAGGAGCGACCTGAGCGTCGCCAGCAAGCCTGTCACAACCGGTCGCCGCGGACATTGGCGACTGCCTCACACCTTCTCCGGTGCCCCGGCAACCACCGATTGCTTACCGCGGGCTCGGCCGGCGATGGCCGTGGATCGGTGGGCCGCGCCGACGACACCCGCCTGTGAGCGCAGGCGTACCATTCGGGTGCTGGACAGTGCCCGCGATGTCATCTGGCCCTTGATCGGCCGCCATGAGGAACTGGATTTCCTCGCGTCGAACTTGGACGCCCCCGGATCGGCTGGTGTCTTTCTGAGTGGGCCCATGGGCGTGGGCAAGTCCCGTCTGGCGCGCGAGGCGCTCGCTCAGGCGGGCGCCCGCGGTGCAATGACGGTGCCGATCCTGGCCACGCGCGCGACCGCATCGATCCCACTGGCTGCGGTCGCTCATCTGATCGGCGACACCGTGCCCCCGTCGACAGCTCCTGTCGGGCTCTTTCGGATCGTGTGCAGGAACCTCACCGAACTCAGTGATGGTCGACCCGTCGTGCTCGGAGTCGACGATGCGCATCTTCTCGACTCGGGGACGGCGGCGCTCGTGCTTCACCTCGTCACCACGGGAACCGCGCGTGTGGTCGTGACGGCGCGCCGCGGTGAGCCTTGTGCCGACGCGGTCACCACGCTCTGGAAGGACGGCCATGTCGCTCGGCTCGACCTGACGGGGTTGTCCGGGAGTGACGCCGTGGCGATGGCCGAGGCTCATCTCGGTGGTCCGCTCGATCGGGAGGCGAGACGGTGGATCAAAGCGAGCTGTCGGGGAAGCCCCTTGTACGTCCGTGAGCTTGTGACCGGGGCGGTGCAAGCCGGAACCGTGCATCAGCGAGAGGCCGTGTGGCACATGGAGGGCACCCCTCGTTTGAGCCGGCGGCTCGTCGAGCTCGTCGAGGAGAATCTGGGTGATCTCCCGGCCAAGGACCGTTGGGCGCTCGAGCTCGTCGCGTTGGCTGAGCCGGTTGAGCTGCGAGTACTCAACGAGCTCGTCGACACCGCGTCGATTGCCCGTCTCGAACGACGCGGGCTGGTTGTGATCACCGGCCACGGACCGGCCACGACGGCACGGTGCGCGCATCCGTTGTACGGCGACGTGATTGCGGAGCAACTGGGCGGCGCCGCCGCGAGAGCTTTGCGTCAGGCACTGGCCGAGGCGTTCGAACATACCGGCCGGCGGCATCGAGGCGACGCCCTGCGTCTGGTGACCTGGCGGCTCGAGGCGGACGGCACCGCCGATCCCGAGGTGCTGACCGAGGCGGCGGCGGAGGCGAGCCGCCGCTTCGACCATGCCTTGGCGGCCCGGCTGGCGGACGCCGCCCTCGCCGCCGGAGCCGGGACGACGGCCGCCATGCTTCAGGCCTACTCCGCGTCCTGTCTGGGCCGGCTCACCGAAGCCGATGACTTGCTCGCCCGATGGGAAGGGTGCGCCGCCGACGAGGCCGAGGGCGCGAACTATCTCCTCCACCGCATGCGCACGCTCCATTGGGGTCTCGGGCGCACGGCAGAGGGGCTGGCCCTCCTCGACCGCGCCGCCCAATGGTGGCCGACATCCTCGTGGCGGCAGCGGATCGCCAGCCACCGCCTGTACTACTGCGTGCGCGACGAGACCCGACTGTCGGAGGCGGTTCGGATCGGAGCGCTGCTGCTCGAGGAGCCTGACCTGCCCGAGGACATCCGTACGGTGGTGACAGCCCTTCTCGCCCTGGCCTTGGCGATGCTCGGCCGGAGTCACGAGGCGGTCGCACTGGCCGATTCGGTGATCGCCGCCGTCCCCCGCCCCAACCGGGGCGGCGGCTCGCCCGTGGCCGTCATGGTCATCCGAGCATGGTGCGACGCTCGGCTGTACGCCGGGGAGGGATGGGACGCCGTCGAGGCCCGGCTCCGACGTCTGCACGGCGAGATCAACGACCAAGACAGCACGCTGGCCGGCATTCCCGAGCTTGCACTGGGTCGTCTGGCGCTGAAGCAGGGGCGCATCACCGAGGCCCGCAGCTGGCTCGCGGAGGCGCTGCGCCGCGTCGAGGATGCCGGCGATCCCTTCCTCGTGCTGACGTGGGTGATGACCATGCTCAGCCACGCCGAAGCGCGGGCGGGTGAGCCGGCGGGCGCGGCGGCCACGCTGGCGCGCGCCGAGGACGTCCTGCGTCGCCACGGCGCCATCGCCTTCGACGCTATCGACGCACCTCTGGCCGAGGTCTGGATCGCGGCCGGCGACGGTGAGCTCACCCGGGCGGGCGAGATCGCGCTCGCCGCCGCCGACGGCCGTAGCGAGAACCGAGTCGGTGAAGTGACGCTGCTGCATGCGGCGGTGTCGGTGGGCGTCCCGCCCGCGCTCGTCGGTAGCCGCCTGCGGGCGGTGGTGATCGGAGTTGACAGCGACTGGTGCCAGGCGATGGGCGCCCACGTCACCGCCCTGGAGGCCCGAGACGGAGAGGGCCTCGACGCCGCCGCCCACCGGTTCGAGCAGATCGGCGCACTTCTCCAAGCCGCCGAGGCGTTCGCCGATGCCGCCGTCGCCCACGGCGAAGCCGGCAAGAAGATGTCGAGCCGGGCATCAGCGTCTCATCACGACCGCTTGATCGATGCGTGCGCAGGGGTGAGCCGCGTCGGGCCGCGTCGGACACCGAAGGTCAAGCTCTCGGCTCGAGAGCGTGAAGTCGCTCTGCTCGCCGGGCGTGGCCTCTCCAACCGTGAGATCGCCGAGCGGTTGAGTCTCTCTGTCCGGACCGTCGAGTCTCACGTCTACCGAGTGTGCACACGACTCGGCGTGACCCGCCGCGACGCGCTGGCATCTCTGATCGCCCCACCTGCCGATCCTGCGTCGCCCGCCCATCGCTGAACCGTTCAGCCTGCCGCCGGATCGCCACCGGCGCGTCGCAACTTCGCCTCCGCCACGGCGAGGAACGAAGCAACACCTTGTGGCTCGATAGCCAACGCCGTAGCGATCAGGTCGTCGCTCGCGCCGGCCTTGTGCAACCGCAACGCGATAGCGAGCTCCACGGGGAGCTGGTCATAGCCGGTCTCGGGTTCCACACCTGCGACGGTACGACGGGAGGGTGGGCACGTCTCCAGTAGCGCGGTACGGCACTGCGACCCGGTACGAGCCGGGCCTACTGCAACTCCACGTCAACGGCTCGACCGGACGGGGTGTTTCAGTAGTGCACGGTGCGGGCCGGATCGGATGCCGTAGTGCGCTACGGACGACATCGGCCGGCGCGCGTCCCACACTCCGGCACCATGCAGTTGTTCTCCGACCCGCTGCTGGACGAGTTCGCCTCCTGGGCACTCGGCTTCAGCCCCACAGGAGGCGGCGACCTCGGCGAGATCCTCGCCATCGCGGCCGCGCACTCCGATGTACACGACGACGAGTTCTTCGACGCCTGGTGCGGCGCGGCCCACCGTCACTACGACGCCGCAACCGCGGCCGAAACCGCCGGGCACCGCTCATCAGCTCGCGACCACTACCTACGGGCAGCGAGCTATCTCACGGTGGCCAACCACCCGCTCTACGGCAGCCCCGTCGATCCTCGCCTTCGGCACGCCTTCGATCTGCAGGCTCAGGCCTTCGAACAGGCCATGGCGCTCGGTGAACCACCGGGAGAGCCGCTCAAGATCCCCTTCGAGTGTCATGACATGCGCGGCTACTTCCTGCGCGCCCGCGGCACGGCGCCCGGCGAACGCCGGCCCCTCGTCATAGCGACGAACGGCTACGACGCCACCCTCTGCGACATGTTCTTCGCCACCGGCGCGTACATGACGGATCGGGGATACAACTGCCTGCTCTTCGACGGCCCTGGACAAGGCGCCATGCTGGTGCACGACGGCGTCGCCATGGTCCCCGACTGGGAGCGCGTCATCAGCCCCGTCGTGGACTTCGCCCTAGACCGCCCCGACGTCGACCCGGACCGGATCGTGCTGCACGGCTGGAGCCTCGGCGGGTTCCTCGCGCTGCGCGCCGCGAGTGGCGAGCATCGACTTGCCGCCTGTGTCGCTGATCCCGCCCAAGCAGGTGTCTTCGATGCTCGGATGGCTGCGGCCGTCGGTCTGTCGCAACAGGACGTCGACAACCTGCCGGAGATCTCGGACGCCGGGTTGGCGACGCTCGATCGGCTGGTCGAGACCGACCGCTCGGTGCGCTGGAACCTCGTGAACCGCGACTACTGGGTGAACGGTGCCCACGACATCCGTTCTCTCCTCCGAGCCGTCGCGCCCTTCACCATTGAGGGCCGCCTCGATCAAGTCACGTGTCCAGTGCTGGGCACCACCGCGCAGAACGACCCGCTGTCCGCCGGCGCCGAAGAGCTCCTGGCCCGCATGAAGACCCCGACGACACTGCTGCGATTCACAGCGGTGGAAGGAGCTGACATGCACTGCGAGCTGCTCAACCGCCCGCTGCTGAACCGCAGAGTGCTGGACTGGCTCGACGACGTCCTGGCCGTCCGATGAGCATCAGCCGAAGCGTCAACAGACGCGCCGCTGTAGTCGGAGCCTTGCTGGTGGCGAGCGTGGTCGCCAGCCTGGGTCCGGCGACGGCGGACGCCCGCAACCGGGACCCGGTGGCGGACATCATGAATCAGGCGAAATATCAGCGCAGCCGCTGGGGTCTGCTGGTGACCGATCTCGCCACCGGCAAGACCCTGCGCAGCTTGAACCCCGACCAGTACTTCGTGCCCGGCTCGAACGCCAAGCTGTTCTCGCTGTCGACCGCGTGGGACGTGCTCGGCCCCGACCATCGGTTCACGACACCCGTGTTCCGGCAGGGAACCATGCGGGGATCGACCCTCGACGGCAATCTCGTGCTGGTGGCACAGGGTGACCTGACCATGGGCGGGCGGACCAAACCGGACGGGACGGTGGACTTCACCAACTTCGACCACAACGACGCCAACGCCCTCCCCGGCTTCGGTGAACTGACTCCGGAGGACCCGCTGGCCGGGCTGAACGACATCGCGGCGCAGGTCAAAGCCAGTGGCATCAACCACGTCGACGGCGACGTCGTGATCGACGACCGGCTGTTCACCAAGGATACGGCCCAGAACGCCCAGCAGCCGACCTACCCGATCATCGTCAACGACAATCTCATCGACATCACCGTCACCCCGACGACCAACGGGAAACCGGCGACGTTCGACTATCGACCCAAGACCGCCACCTACACCGTCGAGGGCACCGTCGACACCGTGGCCACGGGATCCCCCATCTCGCTGCAGGCCACGACCAGCCCCACCCAACCGCAGGTCATCATCATCAGCGGCCAAGTGCCCGAAGGATGGTCGACCCCGATCGTGCACACCTTCCAAGTCGAGGACCCACCCGCCTTCGCCCGCACCGCCCTCATCGAAGCACTGGACCGGGCCGGCGTCACCGTGGCCGCCCCCGCGACCGGCCCGAACCCCGACAACCTCCTGCCGCCGACCACCTCCTACATTCCGAACACCCGGGTCGCGGCCTACGTCTCGCCAGTGTTCAGCGAGTACGTCAAACTCATCCTCAAAGTCAGCCTCAACATGGGTGCCAACCTGTCGGTGTGCCTCCTCGCCGTCGAGCAACACCAAACCGACTGCCTGGCCGGGCTGTCGTCCATCGCCGACTTCCTCACCAGAGCCGGAATCGATCCCGGCGGCGTAGCCCTCGGCGACGGCCAGGGCGCCACCAGTAACGACCTGTACACCCCGGAGACGACGGTCGACCTGCTCACCTACTGGACCCACCGACCCGACTTCGACCGGTTCCGAGCCACACTCCCGGTCCTGGGCGTCGACGGCAGCCTCGCCATCGTTGCCACCACGTCACCGGCGAAGGGACACGTGGCGGCCAAGACAGGCACACTCGCCGGCGGCGACTTCGTCAACGACCGCGCCGTGCTCTACGCCAAGGCCCTCGCCGGCTACATCGACGCCCGCGACGGCCGGCACCTGTCCTTCATTGCCGTCGTCAACAACTCGCCGCTCCCACCCGACCCCACCACCGGAGTCCTCGACGCCAACAACGACCTCGGCGCCATCGCCGCCGCGATCTGGAACAAACCCAAGAGCTGAGAGGGACTGTCTGTCAGCAGTGAACCGCCCTGGGTCTCGTGGAGGCTCCGTTGCTTGTGAAGGATGGAGTCGTAGCACGACCGAGCAAGTATCCGGCGGAGTTCCATGAAGGGGCAGTCGGATGGTGCCGTGCGCTATGCGAACGGACGGTCGACATGCGTCCGGGTGTGCGGTACGGTGACCGTGGGGAAAGAGCCGGGCGACGGTTCGCGGCCGTGCATCTGCATCCGTGACCGCCGCCGACGCGGACACGCACATGGGGGATGCAGATGATCAAGAGACGCACGAGATGGGGCATCACCTCGGCCGCCGCGCTGCTGCTGGCCGCGGCCTGCGGGAGCGACAACTCGACGGGAACGGCCACGACGGCGGCGGCCGCGGGCGCAACGACGACAGCGGCCCAAGCGGCCGCGACCACCAGCGCGACCACGAACGGGGCCACGACCGCGGCCAGTACGACGACAGCGGCGGCGCCCACCGGCAAGTCGATCAAGATCGGAACCCTGACCTCGCTCACGGGCAACTTCGCGGCGTGGGGCGTCCAGGTACGCGACGGGATGAAGCTCGCCGTCGACGAGATCAACGCCGCCGGTGGCGTCAAGGGCAGCAAGCTCGAGCTGATGGTGAGTGACGACCAGTCGAAGCCCGACGTGGGTACCACCGAGATCCAACGTCTCATCGACGGGGGCGCGGTGGCCATCGGCGGCATCATCTCGAGTGACGTGGGCCTGGCCACGGCCCGGCTCGCCGAGGAGCAGACGACGCCGCTGTTCCTCGTGAAGGCCGGCTCCGAGAAGATCCTCACGCAGGCGAGTCGCTACACGTTCCGGACCTGCCTGCCGGCGGCTCCGATGGTGGCTGGCCCGATCGCCCAATACGTCAAGAGCAAAGGCATCACCAAGGTCGGGGCCATCATCGCTGACTACGCGTGGGGCCAGTCGATCAAGGCGGCGCTCGAGAAGGAGATCGGCGCCCTCGGCGGCGTCCAGCTCCAAGTCGAGGTGGCGCCGGTGCCCGAGAAGGACTTCACGACGTACTTGCGAAGCCTCCAGCAGTTCGGCGCCGAGCTCATCGTCGCGACGGGACACCCGCCGGGCTCGGCGGCCATCACCGTGCAGTCGAAGGATCTCGGTCTCGACGTGCCGGTCACTGGCGCCTACTCGGTGTGGGAGAGCGTGATGTCGGGCGCCCCGGACGCGGCCATCGGCCGCTACGCCGACTTCGACTGCGCCGACTACACCAGTCCGGCCTACCAGGATCTCGCC
This sequence comes from Acidimicrobiales bacterium, assembly GCA_036406775.1. GTDB lineage: Bacteria > Actinomycetota > Acidimicrobiia > Acidimicrobiales > Ilumatobacteraceae > DASXAI01. The sequence goes on along the minus strand of DASXAI010000142.1, from coordinate 3,017 downwards.
AAGAAGTATCTGGCCGCGTCGGACAACAAGTTCATGGACGACGACGCCGTGGCGGGGTACGGGATCGTCAAGATGGTGGCGCAGGCGGTGGGCGCGGTCGGCGCCGACCCGAAGGCCGTCGCGACCTACCTCCACGGCCAGACGTTCGACTTGCCGGGGTACTCGTTCAAGATGGGGTGGACGGCTTGGGGCGAGCTGGCCACGGCCCAACCGCTCTTCACCATCGCGAGCGCGGGGCCGGCGCCGGCTGGCGTGAACGACGCGGGGACGTGGTACCCGCAGAAGCTCCTACTTCCGGATCCACTCCCGCCCTACTCACCCTGAACCCGTACCGTCGGCACCACGGAGCCACGCGCCATCCTCCAGCTCGTTTCGGTCGCCAAGCGCTTCGGCGGGCTGCCGGCCGTCGCGGACGTCACGATGGCGGTCGACGAGGGCGAGATCGTCGCCCTCGTCGGCCCCAACGGCGCGGGGAAGAGCACGCTCCTCAGACTGGTGAGCGGCTTGGAGTCGCCGGATGGGGGGAGGATCATCTTCCGAGGGGGCGACATTGCCGGCTGGCCGCCGCATCGGGTGCGCCGGGCTGGGATCGCCATGGTGGAGCAGACGCCGCGGACGTTCGAGTCGATGACGACAGCCCTCGACGTGGCGGTCGGCGCCATGTTCGGCAGCACCGACGGGCGGCGCGCCGAGCGCGACGCCGTCGACCGGGCCGACGAGGCCCTCGAGTTCGTCGGTCTGAGCCGCCGCGCCGACCATCCGGTCGGGGCCCTGAACTTGCACGAGCAGCGGTTCTTGGAGCTGGCCCGGGCCCTGGCCGGCCGGCCTGCGCTGCTGCTCGTCGACGAGGTGATGGCGGGGCTGAACGACACCGAGCTCCAGGCGTCGATCGACATCGTCCGCTCCGCCCGTGATCGCCTCGGCGTGACCGTGATTTGGGTCGAACACGTCATGAAGGCGGTCATGAGCCTGGCGGAACGGGTCGTCGTGCTGAACTTCGGCCAGGTGCTGGCGGACGGCCAGCCCGGCGACGTGCTGCGGGACCCGTCGGTGGTGACCGCCTATCTCGGTGAGGCGGCGGTGCACGGTGCTTGAGGTGCGAGGTGTCTCGGCCGGATATCTCGGCGAGGACGTGGTGCACACGGTCAGCCTCACGGTGAACGATGGCGAGGCCGTGGCCGTCATCGGGTCCAATGGGGCGGGCAAGACGACCTTGTTCCGGGCGATCTGCGGATTGCTCGTCCCATCGAGCGGAGAAGTGTGGTTCGGCGGCCGATCGATTACACGCGCGGGCGCCCACCGCATCGCTCGTGCTGGCCTTGCCTACGTTCCGGCTGAACGCCATCTGTTCCCCTGGATGACGGTGAACGAGAACCTCGCCCTCGGTGCCTATCCGCGGCGCCCCGATCGCGACAGTACCGAACTGGTGTTCGATGTCTTTCCGCAGCTGGCTGAGCGGCGGCGGCAGCGCGCCGGCACCCTGAGCGGTGGCCAACAACAGATGTTGGCCGTGGGGCGGGCGCTGATGGCGACACCGCGGTTGTTGATGCTGGACGAGCCCACGACCGGGTTGGCGCCGAAGCTGGCGGCCGAGGCCTACGCCGCCCTGGCCCGGTTGCGGTTACAGGGTGTCTCTCTGCTCGTGGCCGAGCAGCAGGTACCGCTGGCCCTCGGTCTGGCCGACCGCGGCTATGTGCTGGAGAGCGGCCGCATCCAGCTCGACGGCTCCTCCGGCGATCTCGGGGCCAACCCGGACGTCCAACGGGCGTACCTCGGGGTCGCATGAAAGCCGTCGTCCTGGACGGGATCGTGCTCGGGCTCCAATTCGGCTTGCTCGGCGTCGGCCTCACCCTCGTCTATGGCCTCGGCGGCGTCCTGAACCTCGCCTACGGCCAACTCGCCGTGCTGACGGCCATCGTGGTCGCCCTGTTGCTCGACGGCGGCGCCAACACCGCCGTGGCCGTCACGCTCGGCCTCCTCACCGTCGCCGCCCTCGCCCTCGGTCTCGACCTCACGCTGATGCGCCCCGTCTACCGGCTGCGAGGCGAGCGCCGCGTGCTCCTGGGCCTCCTGCTGCTCCTCGGAGTGGCCTTCATCATCGACGGGCTGCTCGTGTGGCGGTACCCCAGCCAGTCGCTGAGTCTGCGCATCAGCGGCGAACCCGTGTCGATCCTCGGCGTCCCGATGCGCACCGGCAGCCTCCTGGCGTCGGCCATCGCCATCGGCGCCGGCGCCATCCTGTTCGTCTTCTTCCGATACGCCACGCTCGGCCAAGCCGTGCGCTCGGTCATCCAGGACGAAGAGGGAGCCCGGCTCTGCGGCGTGAACCCGGGGACGGTGCGCACGTTCATCTTTGCCCTGAGCGGCGTACTGGCCGGGGTGGTGGCCTTGACCCGTTCGATGACGGCACCAGTCACGGTGAACGACGGCATCGACCTCACCATCCTGGCGCTCATCGTCGCCGTAGTGGGCGGGCTCGGCAGCGTCCCCGGCGCCTTTCTGGCCGGTGTGCTCCTCGGGATCGTCAACACCGTGAGCGCCTTCTACATCGGCTCCTACGTCACGACGATCATCCTGCTGGCGGCGGCGGCGCTCACGATCGTCATCCGCCCCGCCGGGCTGCTGGGGCACCGGCGATGACGGCGTCGGTCGACCGTCCGACCACGGCCGCCCGGCCTCGCACGCCGTGGCTCTCGCCCGTGCGGGATCTGGGGCCGGTCGTGCTGGCGGGCGCCGCCCTCGCCCTCGTGCCGCTGCGCTACGGCGACTCGCGCAGCACGATGGCGGTGGCCATCGTCGGGATGCTGTTCGCGGCGTACACCATCGGCTTCAACGTCATCTTCGGCAACACCGGCCAGCTGTTCCTCTGCGTCGGCGCCCTCGCCGGGATCGGCGGCTACTGCTCCGGCATCCTGACCGAGCGCTACAACGTGCCGCTGCTGGCCAGCCTGGCGTTGGCGGCCACCCTCTCGAGCGCAGTCGGAGGGATCCTGAGTTGGGTCGCGGCGCGGCGGTCA
>DASXAI010000141.1:0-4764 GCA_036406775.1 Acidimicrobiales bacterium | reverse complement strand
GGTGGTAGCGGTTGGCACCTGGCAGTGGTCGCTTTTCTGGCTTGCTGTCGACGGCTTGTTCGTCCTCGAGCGCATCGTCACCGTGGCACGCCGCGGATGGCGAGCGATGGTGCTCGCGTCCTTGCTGGTCCCCGAAATGATCTACGACCTCATCCTCCAGGCCGTCATCGTGCGATCGCTCGTCGACGCGGTCCGAGGCCGGGAGGCCACGTGGCATCACGTCGCTCCTGCGAAGGGAGGTGTGTGATGTACGCGAAGACGGCAACGACGGCGAGCGGCACAGCCGGTGTGGCCCTGCTCGGCATCAAGTCGATCTGGTGGGCCGTCGGGATCTTCGTCCTGCTCATGGCGGCGGCGGCGGCCAAGAAGCTGATCCCGGCCCGCACCCGCTAGCACCGCGGCTCGGTCGAGGCGCCGACGACGCCGTCCTCGAGCCGGAGCGTGACTCGGTCCCGACCTCCCGCTGCCGCGGCGTAACGTCGGCGTCCAATCCCCCCACTGTTCGTCAATACCGACTCGGGAGGACAAGCAATGGCAGGATTCATCGCGAAGACGTTCGAGTCGCCTGACGAGGTCCGCTCGCCGGCCAAGACACGGCTGGAGGTCGTGGACCTCGGGGGCACCAGGGCCGCCCGCATGAAGGCGGAACCGGGCTGGCGTTGGTCCGAGTGCATCAAGCCTGTCGTCGGCACCGAGTCGTGCCAAGCGCACCACGTCGGCGTCATCGTGTCGGGGGCCATGCACGTCGTGCACGACGACGGCACCGAGGGCGACATCACCTCCGGCATGGCCTACGTCATCGAGCCCGGCCACGACGCCTGGGTCGTGGGCGACGAGCCCGCGATCGCGTTCGAGTTCGACAGCTCGACGGCACAGACGTTCGCCCAGCCGTCCTCGTGACGACGTCGGCTGGCGCGCCGGTCAGCGACTTGGTCGCGGGTCGCTGAGCAGAACGCCGTGCTCGATGGCGTAGAGCGCCGCCGCGCCTCGGGTGGACACGCCGATCTTCGTGTACACGTGCTGGATGTGGTGGTCGGCGGTCTTCGGTGAGATGCCGAGCGCTTCGGCCACCTGCCGGGTGGTGAGACCGAGCGCGACCAGGCGGAGCACGTCCGCTTCTCGTGCGGTGAGTCCACCCGGCAGGGCCACTCGAGTCGAGCGTTGATGGCCGGCGGCGGCCAGCACACGTTCGACGGCCTCGCCGTCGAGGGCACCCTCCGCCGCCATGGCGCGCAGCTCGGCGGCGGCCTTGTCGCGCGTCTGGCCGGCGCGGTGTGGCCGGTCCGAGATGATCGCTTCGTAGCAGTCCGCCGCGGCGAGTACGCGTTGGGCTTCGTCGAGATGCGCACCCGGAAGGTGGCGGTGATAGCCCGAGCCGTCGATCCGTTCGTGCGCGCTGCAGGCGACCGCGGCCAGCGGTGCCGTGTACGGGAGGCGTCGAAGCAGTTGGTCGGTGACGACGGCGTGGAGCTCGGCGCGGTCGTGCTCGTCGCGGGTGAGCGGGCCAGGCTTGTCCCACACGGTGTTGGGAATGGCCACACGGCCCAGGTCGTGGACGAGGGCAGCGGCCTCGGCGGTGGCCCCGCAGGCGTCGCGGGCGAGGGCGGCGACCGCCCGGGAGTGACCGCCGAGCCACGGCGACTTCAGGTCGGAGAAGTCGGCGAGAACCAGCAGCGCGTCGTGCGCCTCCGCTTCGTTCAATGGCGCGCTGCGAGGCGCTGCGGCGAGGGAAGCGTCCCACGGGTCCAACGGTTCGACCTCGTCCCACCACGCCGAGGCCCCGGCGAGAACGACATCAGTCAGCCGCGGGTCGTACGCCTTGCCCCGCCGCCGGCGAATGATCGTCAGGGCGGCCTCGATGCCCTCGATGCGGGCCAGGACCTCGAGCTCTTGGCTGAGCTGTGCGACTCGCATCGTCAACGGGATCTGCTCGCCCTTGCGCCCATCCGGCAGGCCGCGACCGTTCCACCGCTCGAAGCTGGCGGCCAGCGACGCCCGCAACGACTCGTCGAGATCGAGGCGCTTGGCAAAGACGTCGGCGACTTCGCAGGCCGACCGGAAGTTGAGCTGAGCCGCCTTCTTCCCGCCCGCGAGCACCGAGAGCACCGACCGCATCCGGCGCACGCCGGACGTTCCCGGTCCGGCGTGAGTCACCATGAGGCGCATCATGTCGAACGGGTTGGCGAAGTCCGCCTGCATCGACTCGGCTCGCATCTCGATCTCATCGCCGAAGACGACCGCCATGTCGAAGGCGTGACCGGTGCAGCCGAGGAAGCGCAACGCCGACGTCCACCACGCCGTCGCTTGCTGCCGCTCGTCCAGTCCCGCCGCCCGAGCCAGGTGCTGGCCGAGCACGGTGGCTCGGAGCTGCGCCCCCGGTGGCTGGGCGAAGGCGTGGTCCTGGGCGACGGCGAGGAGCGCGACGATCTCCGCCTTGGTCACGGGCGGGCCCACGGCCACAGAGTAGATGGGGAGTTCTCCCGATGCCGACGACGGCCGGCACAGCGCATCGTCGGTGCATGAGCACGAACACGATCAGCACGACCGTCCAAGCCCACCTCGACGCCGTCGGCCGGCTCTACGCCGCCTACGGCCGCGGCGACATCGACGCCGTGCTCGCCGAGCTCGCCGACGACGTCGACTGGGCCGCCGAAGCCGCCAGCACCAGCGTCCCCTGGTACGGCATGTACCGCGGCAAGCACGACGTCCCCCGCTTCTTCGAGGCGATCGGTTCGAACGTCGACATCAGCGAGTTCGAGATCATCGGCATGACCGCCAACGAGACAGATGCGGTCGCCACTGTCCATTGGACCTACACCGTCAAGGCCACCGGCCGGACGGCCCGCATGTACATGCAGCACTGGTGGCGGTTTGCCAACGACAAGATCGTCTTCTTCCGCGGTTCAGAGGACAGCGAGCAGTCCGCCTACGCCTTCAGCAAGGCGTGAGCATGTCCACGTTCATCACCAAACTCGACAGCACGGGCGATGGCCCGCGCGTGGCGGTGAAGGACCTCGTCGACGTCGCCGGCGTGCCGACCACCGCAGGATGCCGCGCCGTCGAACGAACCGCGGCACGGGCCGCGGCGGACGCCCGGTGCCTCGCCGGGACACGCGCCGCCGGCGCCCGGCTCGTCGGCAAGACCAATCTGCAAGAGCTGGCCATGCTGCCCATCGGCACCAATCCATGGTTCGGGACACCCGTCAACCCCCTCGACCCCGAACGCATCCCAGGCGGGTCGTCGAGCGGATCCGCGGTCGCCGTCGCCATCGACGAAGCCGACGTCGCCATCGGCTCCGACACCGGCGGCTCGATCCGCGTACCGTCCGCGTGCTGCGGGACTGTCGGCCTCAAGACCACCTACGGCCGAGTCCCCGTCGACGGCGTTTGGCCGCTCGCGCCGAGCCTCGACACCGTCGGACCCATGGCCCGCGACGCCGCCGGGCTCACTCTCGGCATGCAACTCCTCGAACCAGGATTCCAACCCGCCCGAGCACCCGCCACCGTGGTCGGACGCATCCGCACCGCCGGCCACCCCCAGATCGAAGCGGCGATCGACGCCGTCCTCCAGGCCTCAGGAGTGGAGATCGTCACGCTCGATTGGGACGGACTCGACCTCGGTGGTCAGGCCTTCATGGGCATCTTCTTCAGCGAGATCTGGAACACCGACCATGAACTCGTCGAAGCACACGGCAACGACGTCGGTGGCGACACGGCCCAAGCCATGGCGCTCGCCGCCGAGCTCCGTCACACCGCCACGGACGCGCGACAGGCGCGAGGCGCCCTGCAACGGTCGCTCTCCACACTCTTCGAGCGCGTCCAGCTGCTCGCGCTGCCGACGCTGCCGGTGTTCCCGCTCCGCGTTCGCGACATCAATCCCGATTCGCTGTTCCCGGTCTGCATCGAGATCACCAAGCACGTCGCCCCGTTCAACGTCGCCGGTACACCGGCCACGGCGCAACCGGTCCCCGTTCTCGGGAGCCACCTTCCCGCCAGCCTTCAACTGGTCGGGCCGATGTTCGACGAGGAGCTGCTGATCTCGACTGCCGCCCTCATCGAGGCGGCCGTGCTGGCGACGGCGTGACGGCGGCTGGAGCCGATCGCCACGACAGGACGAGCGGTCAGCTGCGGTCGTCGATGACGTCGAGATCCGTGAACTGCATCGGGCCATCGAGCAGCGCCTGCTGCTTCTGGCCGAACTCGTTGGTCTCCGGCAGGTTCGAGTTGACCATGGCCGATTCGTAGTCGTCGAAGAACGCGAGTACGAGGTAACGGTCGGGATCGTTGCGGTCACGGGTGACGATCGAGCGGCGCAACGTCCGCTTCCCCTCCGTCGCCCGCTCCCATTCGTCTTCCAGCGCGGTGATCTCGTCGACCCGCTTCGTACGCATCTCGATGATCTGCAGGAATGTCATCGCACCCTCCTCGTGTCGTTCCGGGCGTACGGTTGTCCCGTCACCCGAAACCGTTACAGCCTGACGGCGACGAGGTCGTCGACGACTCGGCGGGTGAGCGGTCGAGCGAGCAGCTCCTGTAACGCACGGTCCGCACGCGCGTGGGCTTCACGGGTACCTGCTGGGTCGAGGGCTCGTCGAGCGTGGAAGGCGAGGAGATTGGCGTGCACGACGCGGGCCGTGTCGAAGACCGAGGCATCCAGGCGGTCGACGGGACCGTCGTGATGCCGATAGTGGTCGACGAACGCACGCGTTCGACCGACGTCGCCCTGGCCGAAGTCCCACAACGTCGAACCGAGATCCTGCACAG
>DASXAI010000140.1:0-12170 GCA_036406775.1 Acidimicrobiales bacterium | reverse complement strand
CCCGCGGCGTGCTCCGTCCCAGGGGTGCATCCGGCCGACAGGGCCGGCGTCACGGAGGAGAACACCATGGCCAAGTATCTGTTGCTCAAGCACTACCGAGGCGCGCCGTCGCCCGTCAACGATGTCCCGATGGACCAGTGGACGCCCGACGAGGTCGAGGCCCACATCCGGTACATGAACGACTTCGCGGCTCGGCTCGAGACGAGTGGTGAGTTCATCGACGGCCAGGCCCTGTCGCCCGACGGCGTCTGGGTCCGCTACGACGGCGAGGGCCGCCCGCCCGCGACCGACGGCCCCTTCGCCGAAACCAAGGACCTGATTGCCGGATGGATGGTGATCGACGTCGACAGCTACGAGCGGGCGATCGAGCTCGCCGGTGAGCTGTCGGCGGCGCCGGGGGCCGGCGGCGCGCCGATCCACGAATGGCTGGAGGTCCGACCTTTCCTGACCGAGCCGCCCACCGTCACGCAGTGACGTGGACGACGTCGAGCTGCGGCCGCTCGTCCCCCACGTCTTGAGCGTCCTCGTCCGTCGCGGTGCAGACTTCGCGACGGCCGAGGACGCCGTCCAAGAGGCGCTGATCCGGGCCCTGTCCACGTGGCGGGACGAGGTACCCGCCGACCCCACGGGATGGCTCATCACGGTCGCCTGGAGAGTCTTCCTCGACATGGCCCGGTCGGAGACGGCTCGGCGCGACCGCGAGCTCCGCTTCGACACCGAGCCACCGGCCGGCGCCGTCCCGAGCGCCGACGACACCCTGGGCCTCTACTTCCTGTGCGCCCATCCGGACCTGACACCGTCATCCGCGGTCGCGTTGACGCTCCGGGCCGTGGGTGGCCTCACCACCCGCCAGATCGCGCAGGCGTACCTCGTGCCCGAGCGCACGATGGCCCAGCGCATCAGCCGCGCCAAACGCACGGTCAGCCGGGTCGGTGTCGATCGTCCCGGCGACGTGCGCACCGTGATGCGGGTGCTGTATCTCGTCTTCAACGAGGGCTACTCCGGCGACGTCGATCTCGCCGCCGAGGCGATCCGGCTCACCCGGCAGCTGGCGGCCGTGGTGGACGACCCCGAGGTCCAGGGGTTGCTCGCCCTGATGCTCCTGCACCACGCCCGCCGCCGCAGCCGCACCCGACCGGACGGGAGCATCGTGCCGCTCGCCGATCAGGACCGCGGCCTGTGGGACACCGGCCTCATCGCCGAGGGAATCGACATCGCACAAGCCGCGCTGGCGCGCGATCAGCTCGGCGAATACCAGGCGCAAGCGGCGATCGCCGCGCTCCATGCCGACGCGCCGCGTGTGGAGGAGACCGATTGGGTCCAGATCGTGGAGTGGTACGACGAGCTCCTCCGGTTCGCCGACACGCCGATCGTCCGGCTCAACCGGGCTGTCGCCGTGGGCGAGGCCGACGGCGCCCTCGCCGGCCTGGCGGCACTGGCCGAGGTGGACGACGGGGTCCCGCGACGCGACGCGGTCGCCGCGTACCTCCACGAGAAGAACGGCGATCTCGAACTGGCGGCCCGCCTCTATGCCGAGGCAGCTCGCAACGCGCCCAGCGTCGCGGAACGCGACCACCAGACGCGCCAAGCAGCACGAGTCAACCAGCGGCTGCGCCACCACAGATGATGTCGGCGGTTGTTGACCGACGGTTGGGTCGGTGCCGGTTGTTCGTTGACCGTACGAGGTGTACGTATGCCAGACCGCCCGTGGTCGCATCGGAAGTGAGGGATCCGGGAAGCGAACGTGATCGAGATCAAGGGCGACACTGCCTACGTCTTTCTCGACGGCGACCTCGACGTGGCCGCCGTCCCCGAGGTGGTGGAAGCGATCCGTCTCGCCCTGGCGATGGGCGTCGCCCGGATCGTCGTGGACCTCGGTGCCGTCACGTTTCTGGATTCGTCCGGGATCCACGCCATCGTCACGGGCTACCACGACGCCGCACGCGTCGGAGCCGGCTTCGCCATCGGGCCGGCGCCGGCCCGGATCGCCCGCGTGCTCGAGCTCTGCGGCCTTCGCGACGGCCTCTCCGTCGAGCCCGTCGTCAGGACCGAACGTGGTACCCGGCGTTCCGGCTCTGGCGCCGCGGGCTCTCCTCGCTGACGCGAGCGAGCACCAAGCGAGTGGGCCGCCGCCTCCGGCTTCTTGTCGCCCCGGCGCGCCAGTTCCGGCGCGTTCCGCCGACGAGAAGCGGGGGGTGGCGAGACCGCTGTTGTCGGCCTCTTGGTTGAGCTGCCGTGGGTTGGGGTACCGCACGCCCATGGCGACCAAGAAAGCGACAGCCAAGCGGACGCCCGCCAAGCGGGGCGCCACGAAGACAGCTACCGCCGCCACCAAGGCGGCTCCGCGCGGGCGCAAGAGCGCGACGGCGGTCAAGCGGGCGAGCTCGAGCCGGCCGCCGGCGAGACGGTCCGGCCGCGGTGGCGAGCCCAACGCGATCGAGCTCTTGAAGCAGGACCATCGCGATGTCGAAGCGCTCTTCTCCCGCTTCGAGAAGACGAGCCCGTCCAGCCGGGCGCGACGCCAACAGCTCGTCCGCCAGATGGTCGAGGCGCTGTCGATCCACGCGTCGATCGAGGAGGCGGTCTTCTACCCGGCCGCCCGCCGGGAGGTGCGCGACGCCAACGACGACGTCCTGGAAGCCCTCGAGGAGCACCACGTCGTCAAGTGGACCCTGAGCGAGCTCGACCGGATGGATCCGAGCGACGAGCGCTTCGGCGCCAAGGTCGCCGTGCTCATGGACAGCGTCCGGCACCACGTCCGCGAGGAGGAGAAGCAACTCTTCCCGAAGATCCGCAAGGCGCTCGGCGCGGCCCGCCTACGCGAGCTCGGCGCCGAACTGGCCACCGCCAAGCGTTCGGCCTCGCCCCGGCCTCATCCGGAGGCGTCTGATACGCCTCCCGGCGGCATCGTCGCCAAGACGCTCTCGGCGCCCTTCGACGTCGCGGCCAGCGTCAACGAAGCGACGGCCCGCCGAATTCGCGACTTCGTCAGCTGACCGACTGCGACGGGAAGGCATTCTCGTCGGCTGGGTGCTCGGAAGCCACATCATCAGCAGACTCGATCGCGCGGGAGCGCACACCGCGGGCGCGCCCTCCTCGACACGGCCGATACCATCCCCGAGCAATTCGGCCAGCAGGGGGGTGCTCATGCGGACCCAGTTCGGTTCGATCTGGGAGGCGGTCGCCGACGTCGTGCCCAAGCAGACGGCCGTGGTCCAGGGTGAGCGCCGGTACTCGTGGCGCGAGTACGAGCAGCGGGCCGCCCGGCTGGCCCAGGCTGTGCTGGACGCCGGCCTCAGCGCGGATGGCAAGGTCGGGATGTACCTGTACAACTCGCCCGAATACTGCGAGACGAACTTCGCGGCACTCAAAGTTCGCGGCGTGCCGATCAACGTCAACTACCGATATCTCGACAACGAGCTCTTCTATCTCCTCGAGAACGCCGACATTGAAGTACTCGTGTTCCACTCGTCGCTCGCTGATCGCGTCGCCCGGGTCGCTCGCGGGCTCGGGAACGTCCGGTTGCTGGTCGAGGTGGACGACGGGCCGGCGGCCGACGGCACCACGCACGTCGAGGGCGCGGTCCGCTACGACGAGTTGCAGGCGACCACCGAGCCGGCGGCTCGGTTGGAGCCCACGGGTGACGAGATGTACTTCTTCTACACGGGTGGGACAACCGGAATGCCCAAGGGCGTCATGTACTCGCTCGAGGAGTTCACCGGGTTCTTCCTGCGCTCGTATCCGCCGATGATCGGTCTGAAGCCGGTGGAGGACCCGACCGAGATCCTCGACACGGCGCGGCGGCTCTACGGGGCGGGCACGCCGCTCGTGGCCATGTCCGGACCGCCGCTGATGCACGGGACCGGCTGCTGGCTCGGGATGATGGTCCCCCACCTCTTCGGCGGCACGGCCGTCCTGGCGGCGAGTCGGGCCTTCGACCCCGACAGCGTGTGGGACGCCGTCGAACGGGAGGGCGTCCAGCACTTGATCGTGGTCGGCGACGCCTTCGCCAAGCCGCTGCTGCGTGCCCTCGACGAGGCTCCCGATCGATGGGACCTGTCGAGCCTGCGCTTGATGATCTCGTCCGGCGCCATGTTCTCGGCCGAGGTGAAGCACGGCCTCATCGGCCACGTGCCGGGGCTCGCCATCGCTGACGTGCTCGGTGCCACCGAAGGCGGCATGGGCACGTCCATCACGACGAAGGACACATCCACGACCGAGACAGCCAAGTTCTTGCTCAACCCCACGACCAAGGTCTTCACGGATGACGGCCGCGAGGTCCAGCCCGGATCCGGGGAGATCGGTGTGGTGGCCAACGGCGGCCTGACGCCCATCGGCTACTACAAGGATCCGGAGAAGTCCGCCCGCACCTTCCGTGAGGTGAACGGACAGCGCTATTCGTTCCCCGGCGACATGGCCACGATCGCTGCCGACGGAACGCTGGTGTTGTTCGGCCGCGGGGCGAATTGCATCAACACCGGTGGCGAGAAGGTCTATCCCGAGGAAGTGGAAGAGGCGCTCAAGGGCCATCCGGCCGTAGAGGACGCGCTCGTCTTTGGCCTGCCCGACGATCGGTTCGGCCACCGTGTCGTCGGCGTCGTCTCGCTCAGTCCCGGCCAGCGTGCGACTCCTGAGGAGGTCGTCGCCGACGCTCGAACCCGGTTGTCGAGCTACAAGCTCCCGAAGGAGCTACGTCTCGTCGAACAGGTGCCACGGGCGCCGAACGGCAAGGCCGACTACCCGGCGGCTCGCGAGCTCTTCGCCTCGCACCCGACGGGCTCGCCCGGAACGTGACAGTCGGCGCGTGGGCTACAGCGTCGCCAGTTGGTCGAACTTCGGCCTGGCGACAGCCGGAGTCGGTGGACCTCAGGCGAGCTTGGCCATCGCCTCCTCGATCACGCTCACGACCGCGTCGGGCTGCGAGATCATGATCACGTGCGAGCCTTCGACCTCGGTGATCGTGGCCCCCGCTCGTTCGGCGTGGGCGCGGACGAGGTCGGTCCCGGCGGCCCGGTCCTTGGTGGCCACCACCGCCCATGAGGGCAGCGACTTCCACGCCGGCACGCCTGTCGGCTCCCCGAAGCCGAGGTCGGCCACCGGTCGTTGAACGGCGCCGATCACCGTCGCTTGGGCGTCCGTCAGATCGCCGGCGAACGCGTCACGAGCCTTGGCCGGGTCGATGAAGAACTCCGTTCCCGTGCCGGTAGCGGTCGGGTACTGGCGCGGTACCAACGCCGTACCCAGCACGCTGTCCTTGGACGTCCCGGTGATCTCGATCAATTTCTCGCCCTGGTCCGGCGCGAACGCGGCGACGAACACCAGACCCACGACGTTCGGCGCGTTGGTGGCGGCATTGGTGATCACTGCGCCGCCGTACGAGTGTCCGACGGCGAGGACCGGTCCGGGGATCTGGGCGAACACACTGGCGACGTATTGGCTGTCGATGGAGATACCGCGCAACGGGTTGGCGGGCGCCACCACCGGGACGCCCTTTGCATGCAGGCGCTCGATGACGCCCGCCCAGCTCGAGCCGTCGGCGAAGGCGCCGTGGATCAGCACCACCGTCAGTGGAGACGAACCTGATACCTGGGACATGTGCCTACCTCCTTGGTCATCCGAACGTGAAGACGAACGCCTCGACGCCGGCGTCGACGAATTCGATCTCGAACAGCCGGTCGCCGATCGGCTCGGGCTGGCGGATCAGCTGGTACATCCGTTGGTACTCGGCGTTGCCGTTGCCACTCTCGTCGATGTCGAGGCCGTGGGCTCGCCCCGGCGGCTCGCCGTTCAGGCGGACCCTGAACCGCACGGGGGCGTGCCCGACCGGGGGGCCCATCACGAGATGCAGGTCACGAGCATGGAACGCGTATCTGATGGAGCCGCCGGGCTCGGTCAGGAGCGCGGGCACCTCCCCGATCTGCCACTCGCCTGACAAGGCCCACTGGTTCCGGGGCAGCCCGGCTGGTGCCGAGTAGCGGTGGCGCTCGTCGGCCACGACACCTCCGGCCGAGGCGAAGTTGACGGCTCGGCCATAGCCGACGTAGCTCTCGGGCGATCCCACGTTGGCCCAATCGGCCGCCGCCTCGACGCCGCGGGGCTCGAGACGCACGAGGCCCTGATCGACGTCGACACCCGCCTCGCGTAAGAGCATCTGGAGGACCATCTCGGACGCCTCGTACTCGCCCTCGCCGAAGTGGTGATGCCGGATCCGACCTTGGGCGTCGACGAAGTACAGGGCCGGCCAGTAATGGTTGTCGAACGCCTGCCAGACGGCGTAGTCGTTGTCGACGATCACCGGGTAACGGACGGCCATCTCCTTGATGGCGCGGCGCACATTGTCGAGTTCGCCTTCGAAGTCGAACTCGGGGGTCTGCACCCCGAGGACCACGAGCCCTCGATTCGCGTACTTGTCCGCCCACGCCCGGACGTAGGGCAGCGAGCGGATCCAGTTGATGCAGGTGTAGGTGCCGAAGCTGACGAGGACTACGCGACCGCGGAGATCCGCCGGGGTCACCGGCGCTGCGTTCAGCCACGTCGTCGCCCCGTCGAACGGCGGCAGCTCACCTTCGACGGGGAACTCGTTGCGATGTCGAAGCATGATCGGTGCCGATCAGCGCAGCGACTTGAAGGCGGCGCGCAACTCTGACGAGAACAGCGCCGGCTGCTCCCAGGCGGCGAAATGGCCGCCTCGATCGAGCCGGTTGTAGTGGATCAGGTTGTCGGGATACGCCCGTTCGGCCCAGCTCCTCGGCGCCTGGTACAGCTCGTCGGGAAACACGCTGATGGCGAACGGGATGGAGATGTTCTTGGCGTCGAAGAACGCCGCCGTGTTCTCCCAGTAGAGACGGGCCGCCGAGACCCCGGTGTTCGTGAGCCAGTAGAGCGTGATGTTGTCGAGGATGTCGTCTCGGGTGAGATCGCCGGGCAAGCGACCCTCCAGGATCTGTCCGATGAGCCCGGGCTGGCCGGTGCCGTCGCCGTGGTCGATCGCGAACGCCGCCAGATCGATGGGTGAGTCGGCCAGGCCGTACAGCGTCTGCGGGCGCGTTCCCATGATCTGGGCGTAGGCGACGTGCTTGGCATAGAAGGCACTCAACTGGTCATAGGCACGCCGCTCCTCGTCCGACAGACCGGCGGGCGGCGGCTCGCCTCGGAGGTAGCCGGTCACGTCCGGCGGCGCCGTGCCGGGCATGTTGGAGTGGATCCCGAGCAGCTCCGGAGCGGCCTGTTCGCCCATCTGCTGCGTGACGGCCGCGCCCCAGTCGCCGCCCTGCGCCACGAAGCGGGAATAGCCGAGGCGCTTCAACAGCACGACCCAGGCGCGGGCGATGCGAGCCGGATCCCAGCCTGTGGAGGTCGGCTTGGCCGAGAACCCGTGGCCCGGCAGAGACGGGATGACGAGATGGAAGGCGTCCTCGGCGCGGGCGCCGTGGGCCGTCGGGTTGGTGAGTGGCTCGATGATCTTGAGCTGTTCGATGATCGAGCCCGGCCACCCGTGCGTGACGATGAGGGGCAGCGCGTCGTCGTGCGACGAGCGAACATGAATGAAGTGAATGTCGAGCCCGTCGATCTCGGTGACGAAATGCGGGAGCGCCTTCAGCCTCGCCTCGCACTTGGCCCAGTCGTACTCTGTTCCCCAGTAGCGAGCGAGCTCCTTCATCAGGGCGAGGGGAACGCCCTGCGAGTCGTCGGCGACCGTTTCAGGATCCGGCCAGCGCGTGGCCACGATCCGGCGCCGCATGTCGTCGACCGCGTCCGGCGCGACCTCGATCTCGAAGGGACGGATCGTGGCGTCGCCGGTCCGTGTGCCCCTGGTGGCAGTGTCGGTCATGGGTCTCTCCTGTTCGTGTCCCTGGTAGAGGAGGTCATCTGACGATCGAGACATCCCTAGATTCACCTTTGTGGCAGTACCATCGCGCCCGGGTGTCTCCCTGGTCGTCCCCTGGTCGCGGGCGCACCGACGTCTCGGACGTCGGCGAGCTGTCGGGAGCCGCCCGGCGTCACCAGGGGCCATGAGACCCGGGGGTTCGCACTAGTGAGTCCCCTGGTGCGTTCGAGCCGCGGGAAGCGGACCATCACCTCAAACGAACCCAAGGAGTGCCATGGCCACGATCCACATGCACGCGACGACGACCGCGACGGCGGAGCAGTACATTGCCGCCCTCACCGACTTCGGTCCCGGCCGGTCGCAGGTGTTCGGCAACAGCGCCGACAGCGACCTCAAGGTGCACGATCAGAGTCCGGGTCACGCTGACGTCACCGAGGGTTCCGGTGGAGTGTGGGAGCGTCTGCAGTACGACTGGTCCGATCCGAGTCATGTCGTTCTCAAGACGACCGATTCGAACGCATGGGGCGGCAACTCCGGGCACACTTACAACTTCACGAGGAACCCCGACGGGACGACCGACATCGACTACGTGGTGGTGCGCGAGGGCAAGAACTTCAAGGGAAAGTTCCTCGGGATCGTCCTGGGCAGCGTGGGCAAGAGCAAGTTGACGAAGGCGTTCCAGAACAGCGTGAAGGCGGTCGAGGCCCGGAACAATCCGGCGCCGGCGTCGCAGCCTTAAGCGCTGGTCATGTCACCGTGACGATGAGCGCCACCAGAAGGATCACGGCGATGACGACAATGGCGGCCCCGAGGCCGACGATGCAGCCTCTCCTGATCCGGGGTGAGCTGCGCCACGGTTGACCGATGCCGTACGCACGCTTCCAGTACGGGGCATCGTCCTCCACGCGCTCATGCCTCCCGAGGCGGGCCAGAGGTCAGGCGATGAGCCACGATGGTGACCACGTCGCGAGGGTAACTGTGCTGATCGGCGTCAGCCGCCCTCCGCGAGGAACGAGTTCACGTCGGCCGCGAACCGTTTGTGGTGCTGGAAGAGGAAGCCGTGGGCCGAGTCCGGATAGATCGTGAGACGGGCGTCAGGGAGGAGCCCTGCCAACAAGTAGGAGTAGCGAGGCAGGATCATCCGATCGCTGTCGCCGTTGGCGACGAAGACCGGGAGATCGATGGCGGCGACTCGCTGGAGCAGCGAGTGATTCGGGATACCCCAGGCACACACGGCGTCGTACTGCGCCTGGCGGGTTTGCCACGTCGTCGGTGCGTCGCGGTCGGTCGTGCGACCGAAGATGCGCCCGGCGGCCTGCCGGCCGGCCTCGCGACTCGTGTCTGAAGGGGCGAAGAAGACCTCGAGATATCCCTGCGGGTTCGTCTCCGGCTTGCCAACGGCGCCGATCACATCCGGCGCCCAGCCGTGCATCCCCGTCGCGCCCTGTGGTGCCGAGGACGCGAGGACGAGACGCCGGAGCAGGTCAGGGCGGATGAGCGCCATCTCTTGCGCGACGAAGCTGCCGATCGAGAATCCGAGCAGATCCACCCGCGGGAAGCCCATCGCCTCGAGGAAGGCGATCGCACCATGGGCCATCGCCTCGATCGTGTTCGGTGTGGCGCCGGTCGTGGCACCGACCCCGACATTGTCGAAGGCGACGACGCGTCGATCGGTGGCGAGCGCGTCGATGAGGGCTGGGTCCCAGTTGTCGAGGTTCCCGCGGAAGTGCTGCAGCAGGACGAGCGGGACGTCACTCTCGCCGAGGTCCCGGTAGGCGTACTCGATCCCGCTCTCGGCCCCGAGCCGTCGCGCCAAAGCGTCGGCATACCTGGTTGGCGTGTCAGTGGCCATGGCTTCTCCTCTTCAGTTCTCCGGCGTCGTTCTGGGCCCTCAGCCGCCGTGGACGCGTCGATAGCCGCCGCTGACCCAGTCCGCCACGAGCCGGCCGTATTCCTCCGGGGCTTGCTCCCACGCGTAGTGACCGGCTTCGAGAGGATGGAGCTCTGTCTTGGGCAGGACCGCGGCCAGATACTGGTTGTTCGACCAGGGCACGAGGTCGTCGTGGCGTCCCGCCACGATCTGCGTCGGTGTGGTGATCGTGGGCAGCAGGTCGCGTAGGACGGGGTTCTGCTCGGGGTAGTGCCGCACGAACCGGGCCGACTCGGCGAAGCGCCCGAGGTCGTAGGCGCTGACGTAGTCCTCGTGGACGTCAGGTTCACTGGCGCTCGGGGCGCCAGCCTCCACCGCGTGGCCGATTGTCGTTCGGGCGTCCAGGCCGCGCACGACGTCGAGACTGGGCGCCTCGATGATGTCCTTGAGCGCACCGCCTGCTTCGATCGGGTAGAGGACGGCGCCGCCGCCGACGGTCAAGCTCGTGACTCGCTCGGGTGCCCTTGCCGCCAGGAACAGGGCGGCGGCGGTACCGACGTCGGGGCCGACGACGTGAGGCGCGCCCAGGCTCCACTGGTCGATCAGCAGCGCGAGAAACGCTCCCGACGCGTCCGGGGCGATCAGCTCCGGCCGACCGTCGGAGTGGCCGAACCCGGGCAGGTCTATGGCGACCACCCGACCGACGGCGGCCACGCGGTGCCAGATGCGACGGAAGGCCCACAGGCTCTCGGGCCACGGCGCCAGCAGCAGTACGGTGACGTCGGACTCGGCCCGGTTGTCGGCGAACCTCACGCGTACCCCGTCGCAGACCCGGAAGTAGGTGGTGATCGGCGAAGCCGATTCGGCGCTCATAGCAAGGTCTCCTCCTTCGGGTTTCCTCCTGAGCTACGCCATTGCCATGGCCCGCCAGCGTCGCACGGTCGGTAGGGCGACGTCGCCGTAGCCCTGGCACGACGCCGCGCGCACGAGCAGTTCGAAGAGGATGTAGCGATCGGCGGGGGTGTAGGACGCCGCGCCTGCGGCGATGGCGCGCGAGTCAGGGTCGGTGACCAATCCGGCGCGCCCGCTGATGGCGAACTCGCCACCGGTGCCAGCGGTGTCGGGCACGCCGGTATGGAGGGCGAACGTGACCCGCTCCCGAAGGTCGCGGCCCTTCGGCGACGTCGGCTCCATGAAGACGAACAGCCGATCGCCGCCGATGATGGGCGTGACGGGGTGGACCCGAGGCGCGCCATCGGCCCGGACGGTAGCCAGGTACGCGGGCGGCGCCAGCAAGCGGGCCGCCCCGAAGGCGGCGAGCGCCGGCGCGGCGGCGGCGAAGTCGCCCCAACCCACTGCGTCGCCATCTGGAGGCCGGGGTGGCAGCGCTGGCTTCACATCGATGACGGGCGTCCCGTCGATCGCCTCCAGCCGGTCCACCTGGACGCGTAAACCTTCAACGGCGCTGATGCGCGACGGGTGGAGGCCGACGGGGTTGGGGCGGTCGCCCGATCGGGTGGAGAACACGCCGGTCAACGGCGCCGCCGGATCATCACGAGGGTGCACGACCATCGTGTCGCGGGTGGCCTCGTGGAGCCACGTGAGGACGACCACCTCGTCCCCGACCCGCAAGTGGGCAAGCCCCTCCCGCACGTCGGCGTCGAAAACCAACCAGGCCGCCGGCGCACCATCAGCCTGCTTCGGTGCCGCGTCACGGGCGGTGAGCGGAGACTCGACGTGACCGATCGGGACGAGCGTGAAGTCGTTCACGGGCCCCGTCTATCACCGTGGCCGCCGAGCCCCCGCACGGCCGTCATCCCGCGTAACCCGGGTCGTAACCAGGGTCGCGACCAGGGTCCGCACGGGTTCGTCGAGCCCGTTGGTGGCGCACACTTCGAGTCGTGGGAGGCCTGCCGGTGCGTGACCGAGTCAGGACGTAGAGGAGGACCGCATGCTGCGCCGCCGTCGATCACTGTTGACCCACACGCCGCGACGTCGGCCCGGGCGCCGGCGCCTTCGAGTGGCGGCCAAGCCGCCCGTACGGTGTCAGGCGAGGTTTCGATCCGCGGCCCTGTCCCGTGCCGACCGGGACACCAGCGCCGTGTTGGCGCGTGTCGTCCCTCTGATCGCCCAGCTCGCGGCCGAACTGGCCGGGACCGGCGTACGCATCGTGCTCACCGACGCACAGGACACGGTGATCGCGGCCCCGATGGCGGGCGGTTCCGGGGAGGGCATCTTCGACGAGCGGCCGCTGCGGGCGTGCCGGCGGCGGCGAGCACCGCTCATCGTGGTCAGGAAGCACGCAGTGGGCGCGAAGGCGGCCGCCGACCCTGTCGTCACCCCGTTCGACCGACAACGCGTGGCCCTGCGGCCGCACCCCGTCCCCGCGCCGCCGACCGCGACCCGCGTGAGCCGGCCGCTGTTCGGATGGGACAGCCTCACGGCCACCGAGCGCACGCTGGCGTCGATCGT
>DASXAI010000139.1:0-2043 GCA_036406775.1 Acidimicrobiales bacterium | reverse complement strand
AGCCCGGCCACCCGCTCGGGCTCGTCGACGGCGAGACGCAACGCCCACGGCACGGCGTGGCAGTGGGCGACGACGACCGTGTGCTCGACGCCGGCAGCGTCGAGTACCGCCACGAGGTCGGCGCCGACGTCGTCGGGCCCGTAGCACTCCGGTCGGTGGGGGCGGTCGGAGCGTCCCGTTCCCCGGCCGTCGGTGGTGACGACGGTCAGATGGCGGGAGAGGAACGGCACCAGGCCCTTCCACGAGCGGGCGTGGGTGATCGGCGAGGCGGGGATGAGGAACACGGTGCGATCGCCGTCGCCATAGACGTCGTACGCCACCTTGACGCCGTCGCGCTCGACGAAGCCCTCGTGGTCGGGGTACCGGGCCCTCATCGCCTGACCGTGTCGACGAACCGTTGGATCAGGCGATTGACCACGACCGGGTGGCGGCAGTGGGGAGCGTGGCCACCGCCCGCCACCGTGACCAGCGAGCCTCCCGTCAGCTCGGCGACGGCCACGCCCGTCGCATACGGCCTGACCGCATCGTCGTCGCCGTGGATCACGAGCACCGGCTGGCGGACGCGCGCCGCCACCGACCGGATGGTCTCGCCGGTCGACGCGGCCAACCCGCGGTGAGTGTCGGCCAGGGTTGCCGGGTCGGTCTCGAGACCCCACCCGACGCCGTCCTCGATCGCCTTCGTCGAGTGCGGTTCGGTGAACATGCGGCCGAAGAAGAAGTCGAGGAAGTCGCGGTAGTCACGCTCCCAGTAGTGACGGTTGTATTTGGCCCAGCCGTCGGTGTCGTCGTTCGGCTCCTCGAAGGGATCGCTGGTGCGTTCGGCTGGCAATGACGCCAGAGGCACGGCGGGTGAGATCGTCACCAGGCCGAGCACTCGCGCGGGATGATCGACGGCCATCTGCAGGGCCCACAGCGCGCCGGCGGAGAAGCTGACCAACACGGCCTCGTCGGTTCTGGTCGCATCCATCACGGCCCGCGTGTCGGCGGTGAAGGCGTGACGGCGGTAGAACGCGGCGCCCTCGGGACGGCCCGACCGTCCGCAGCCACGCCCGTCGAACGTGAGCAGCCGGTGGTGCCGAGCCAGGAACGGCACCTGGAACTTCCAATGACGGGAGTGAACGATCGACCACGTCGGGAGCAGCACGATCGTTGGATCGCCGGCGCCGAACACTTCCCAGTGGACTCGGACGCCGTCCTGGTCGACGTGGCCGGCGCGCGCCGCCTCGAGCGGTCTCATCCGGCGGCCGTGCGTTCTTCGGCGGCTCGGATCAGTTCACCGACGCGCCGCAAGCTGGCTCGGATCGGCATCTGGCTGCGGTCGAACCCCAGCAGCAGCAACGCCTCGGCGCCGATGAAGGCGTCGACGACGAGAGTGGCGGCTTCGGCCGCCGAGAATGGGCCGAGACCGCCGAATTTGGCGGCCGCTTCGGTGGCCACGTCGTTCAGGAGCTCGAACCAGCCGTGCACGATCTCCCGCGTCGCGGCCCCGATCTCCGGGGTCGACCAGGCGGCGGCGATCATCTCCTGGAGCACGCGGACGTAGCCCGACTCGAGGTCGTCCTCGAGGAAGTCGCACGCCCGCTCGTAGCGACGCCACAGCGGCAGGTCCTCGGCGTACATCGAGGTCTGGCGGGCCAGGCGGCGCTCGTTCTCGGCCTGCAGGAGCGCCAACACCATCCCGCCCTTGGACCCGAAGTGGTAGTGCACCTGCGACAAGGGCACGCCGGCCTCCTGGGCCACCTTCCGCGTGGAGAGCCCGGCGTAGCCGTCGGCGAGCAGCCGGCTGCGGGCGGCGGCGAGGATGAGCTGTGAGGTGCCGGTCTCGGCGGGTGCGGTTGTCATGGTCTTCTGTACTCCTCGGTCGGGTGGCCGAAATCAGTATCTCTCGTCATTTCTCTCAAATCAAGCTTGACAAGGGTAATCCCGGTGGTTAACACTGCCGGTACCGCCTCAGTCGGTCGATCGACCGAATAGACGGGCGGAGCCCGAACCTACAAGGAGCACTTCTGATGACCATCATCGACAAGCCCCTGCGCAACGGTG
>DASXAI010000138.1:0-1544 GCA_036406775.1 Acidimicrobiales bacterium | reverse complement strand
CCCTGGATTATCTGCATGAACATGATGACGCTCCGCTTCCGGTCGCCAGCACAGACGTACGTCCGCGAGACGGCGGCCGCTACTGAGCTATACGTTGCGATTGTTGAAGTTGGGCCCCGAATGAGGCTGAACCTCCCTAGTAGATAACCGCGGGTCAGCGAGGTGCACCAACATATTCGGACTGTTACAGGGACAGTCGTGTTGGTGAGCAGCTCGGCGACTACCTGTAGCCGGTCAGGAGCGAGACGGCACAACGGCGGGAACGGAGCGCGAAAACCTATCGAGAGCGAACATCGTGACGTACCGTGATGGGCTCGGCGTCAGCGCAGCTGAAGAGGGCCGCCGCACCTCCCAGCGAAAGCGGGCGTCACGTGAGCGAGCTAGAGCACAAGAACCTGGGATCACCTGAGGAGGTCCGCCCGTTTCCGGATCACGGTCATGTGGACCTGGTGAACCTCGGATCGGGCCCGGTCGGCCTCGGCACCTTCGAGCCGGGCTGGCGGTGGTCGAACGACATAAAGCCGGTCGCGGGCACGGACAGCTGTCAGGTCGAGCACCTCGGCTATGTGTTGTCCGGCCGCATGAAGATCGTCATGGACGACGGCCAGGAAAGCGAGGTCGGTCCGGGCGACGCGATCCACATCCCGCCCGGCCACGACGCGTGGAGCCTCGGCGACGAGGCCTGCACGGTAGTCGACTTCGGCGGACTGAAGGGCTACGCCCAACCAACGGCCGACTGACGATCGTCCTTGCACTAAAAGTCGGGTCTGGCGGCACCGCGTGTGAGCTAGAACGGTGCCCAGTCCCGGCGGCTCCCACCGGTCCTGATGGCGTCGACACGCTTGTGGACCTCGGCCGCGGAGACCTCGTCGTTCTCGGCCTTGCCGGCGAGCCAGAGCGTCATCGAGATCTCGCGATAGTCGGCGAGGACCGGGTAACCCGGCCATTCCATGACGTCGAACCCATAAACGTCCACAAAGGTCCGATACTCGTCTTCCGTGTGCCAGCCGAACCGCTCGTAGAAGAGCGCCGTCTGCACGAGATCCCACTCCCGCGGCCCGACACTGAAGCTGTCGAGATCGATCAGGACGGGCTTCCCGTCGCGGCTCATGATGACGTTGCCGACGTTCGCGTCACCGTGGGTCACCCCGGCCGGTAGCGCGAACGTCAAGCCCTCGTACTGCTGGCGTAGCTCGCGCAGCCGGTCCGCTATGAAGGTCTTGTCGGCCTCGCTCATGCCCACCAGCCGGTCGTCGAGCCTGTCGAACGGGCGCGACGCCGGAAGTGTGAAACCTGAGGGAGGATCGAGTTCGTGCAGTCGCCGGATCAGGTTGGCGACCTCGCGAATCGGCGCATACTCGTCCCGGTCCGAGACCGACACCAGGAACGTCGCCACGTACCCATCAACCTCGACGGGCTGCTCAACGTTGAGCGCGCGCGTCGCCGGGTAGCCGACGCCCTCGAGCCACCGAGCGACGAACACTTGCCGACGAACGTCCTCGACGGTGGCCCCGTCGCCGGCAATCCGGACGATCACTGGTTCG
>DASXAI010000137.1:0-8868 GCA_036406775.1 Acidimicrobiales bacterium | reverse complement strand
GGCGGTGCAGCGTGACGAAGTCGGTCATGTCGGCGTCGATGGCGCCGAAGACGTCGCCGAGCAGATCGGGCATCGTGAAGACCGTCGGGCCGGTGTCAAAGCGGAAGCCGTCGCACTCGTCGCGGCCGGCTCGACCACCGGGTCCGCCGGCGCGCTCCACCACGTCGACGTGCCAACCGCGGCCGGCGAGGTGGCAGGCGGCGGCCAGCCCACCCAGGCCGGCGCCGATGACGACGGCGCGCCGAGTCATCGTTCCCGCCACGCCGCCAGCCGGCACAGGCCATGGAGAGCGTCCACCGCCCCCGGTTGCAGAACGCACCGGTCGATGGCATCGATGGCCCGGCCTACAAGCGTGTCGATCTCACGCTCGACCACGTCGACGGCGCCACTCGACTCCACCAGTCGGCACAACTCGAGGACCTCGTCGTCGCTGAGATCCGAGGCGCCGGCCCGAGCCAGCCGGCGGCGACCGGCCTCGTCGGCGAGCTGGCTGGCCACGGCCAGCACGAACGTGGGCTTGCCTTCGCGCAGATCGGTGCCGACCGGCTTGCCGGTGCATGCAGGGTCACCGAGAACGCCGAGCAGGTCGTCGCGCAGTTGGAAGGCCTCGCCGAGCGGGCGGCCGATCGCCGAGTAGGCGGCCGTCAGGTCGGTCCGACCGACGACCGCCGCACCGAGGTGCAATGGCCGCTCGACGGTGTACCGCCCCGACTTGTAGGTGGCGACCCAACGGGCCAGTTCCGGGCACCGGTCGCCGCGTGCGGCACCGACCATGTCGATCCATTGGCCCATCGTCAACTCGACCCGCAGCTGATGCCACACCTGGCGCGCCGGACGCGGCAGCCCGTCGACCAGCACGTCGGCCAGGACGAACGCGACGTCGCCGGCCAGCACGGCGAGGCCCTCGCCGAAGCGGCGACCCTCGCCCTTCAGCCCATCGCCCTCGTGCATCGCCTCGAACTGTCGGTGCAAGGACGGCCGGCCTCGACGGATGTCGCTCCCGTCCATGACGTCATCGTGGATGAGGGCGAAGGCGTGGAGCAGCTCGAGGGCGGCGGCAGCGTCGATCACGTCGCTGTCATCGGGATCGGCACCGGCACCGACGGCGCCCCAGACGCAGAACAGCGGCCGCAGCCGCTTTCCTCCCCCTGAGATGAACCCGTTCAGGGCGTCGAACAGGACCGCGAGCGGCGGTTGCTGGCTCGTCCACTCCGCGGCGACGTCGGCCACCAGCGTCGCGATCCGCGCCTCCACGCGCCACGCCGGCTGGGCGAACGCGCCCTCCATCACCTCTCGGACGGTTCCGTGGTCTGGGGTAGCCAGCAGCACGGGCTTATATTTAGCACTAAAGTCATGGTTCATGACAGTCGATCGGCGAAAACGATGAGCAGCCTCCAATACTTGACGGTCCTCGGAATCTGCGTTGCGTTGACGCTTCCGCTGGAGGTTCTGTTCGGTGGCCGAGTCTGGCGGCGGCCCGGTCGTCTGGCGCGCGCCATCGGCCCTCCGTTCGTGTTGTTTGCGGCATGGGACTTCTACGCCGCGGCCGCCGGGCACTGGCGCTTCAGTGAGACGTTGGCCACGAGCTGGCGCCTGCCGTTTGGCGTGCCGATCGACGAGCTGCTGTTCTTCGTCGTGGTTCCCGTGTGCGGACTGTTGACGCTCGAAGCCGTACGGAACCTGACCGGCGGCCGGCGCTGATGCCGCTGTACCCGCTCCTGTCGTTCATCGCGGCGAGCGGCGTGGTGCTGGCCGAAGTGACGTGGCTGCGGACCGGCCTGTTCCGCGACCGCTCCTACTGGATCGCCATGGCCGTCGTCTACGTGTTCATGGTCCCGATCGACGGGTGGATGAGCAAGACGAGCGATCCCATCGTCATCTACAACCCCGAGGTGCTCTCGGGCATCCGGTTCCCATGGGACATCCCGCTCGAGGAGTTCGTGTACGGCTTCGCCCTCGTCACCTTGACGATGTTGCTCTGGGACGACGCCGGCCGCCGCGCCGACCGCTCGACCAGCCATCGGCCGTCCCGGGATCGGGAGGAAGTCGGTCGCCAATGATCGAGTTCGTCGCCACCGCAGCCGTCTCGTTCATCACGATGGAACCCGTGAGCTACCTGATGCATCGCTTTGTGATGCACGGCGCCGGCTGGCCGGTTCACGCCGACCATCACAGCGCCGGCGGCGGTGGCTTCGAGCGCAACGACGTGTTTCCCGCCTCGTTCTCGCTCTTCGCGGCGTCGCTGTTCGCGGCCGGCGCGGCTGGGGCCGGAGCGCTCTTCGTCGCCGCCGGTGTCGGGATGACCGTCTACGGGGTGGCGTACCTCTACGTCCACGAGGTGTGCATCCACGAGCGGCTCGCCGTCGGGCCGGGGCGCCGTCGCTATGTCGCTTGGCTGCGCGCGATGCATCGCATCCACCATCTGTACGGGGGCGAGCCCTACGGGATGTTGCTTCCGGTCGTGCCCAGAGAGCTGCGGCGTCGGGCTCACGATGACGACAGGGATCCGTTCTTGCGCGCCTGCAGCACGCGTGAGATCCGCAGCCGGTTGTAGCGCTGGGAGACGATGCAGGGAAGGTTGACGGCCGTCGCGTACAACGCCATGGCCGGCCACAGCACCGGCGGGTTCCACAAGGCGAACAACGGCAATGGGGCCAGCGCCAGCCAGTGTCCGAGCTCGGCGCGGCGTGTCTCGCGCCGGTACTGGTCCAGGTAGTCGAAGTCACGTCGGTGGAGCGACCGCTTGTCGAAGCCGCCGGCGAAGACTCGTCCGGCCTCGGGCAGCAGGTGCTTCCAGCGCGGCACGCGCAGCGTCCGGCGATAGAAGCGACCTCCGCGCTCGAACCGGCGCTCCCGCCAGAGCCAGCCGTCGGCGTCGAGGCGTCGGTCGGGGAGCAGATGAACCGCATAGCCGCTCGCTATCTGGACGGCGCACCATGCCGCCGCATCGACGGCCACGGCCGCGCCGAGCGAGAGCGTCATCGTGGTTCGTCCACGGCGATCCGGCGACCCCTCCACCGCACGGACCCGAGTACGTGGATGCGTATCGTCGACCAGGCGAACAGCGTCACGAAGACCGTCGCCGAAATAGGGAAGAGCACGATGGGCCACCGGCCGAAGCGACCGGCTCGCCGCCCCATCCATCCCACTTCGAGCGTCATGGCGGCGTAGACGACCGCGGCGAGCAAGATCCGGCCGTCGGACAGGGCGAGCCGCGCCGTGAGGGCGGGAGTGGCCAGCAGGGCTGCGACCCACACGGCACTGAGGGATGCCGCGATGGGAGGTGCGGCGCGGGCACCGATGGCGAGGTTCTTGCTCCAGCCCTGCAGCAGCGGCCGTACGCCGTCGGGGTACATGCGGAACGTCACTGCTTCGTCGCCGGCCCGCAGCGCGACATCGAGATCGGCGGCGCGGAAGAGCCTCGCCAGGGCGGCGTCCTCGGCGACGGCGGCACGTACAGCGGCATGCCCGCCGACGGCCTCGTACTGGCGTCGCTCGCACACGAGGCACGGGCCGAACGCCAGCGCCGGCCGGGTGGGAACGGGCATGAACGCGCCGGTTCCGGCGAGCACGACGATGTTCGGCGTCATCGAGAACCCCTCGATCGGCCGTCCCACCACGTGGTGCGGCTGGACGGAGAGCAGCCCTCCGGTTCTCTCGTGGGTGGCGACGAGTCGCTCCAAGACGTCAGGCGCGAGCCGCACGTCGGCGTCCAGGAAGACGAGCACGCCCGCCGTCGTCGTCCGAACGCCCTGCCAGCACGCCCACGGCTTGCCGGCCCAGCCGGGCGGAGGGCCGCCCGTTCGAACAACCGTGGCCCCGGCGAGGGTGGCGACGCGCACGGTGTCGTCTTCGGACGCGTCGTCCACGACGACGATCTCGGCCGGTCGGAGCGACTGCCGAGCGAGATCGTCCAGGAGCAGTGGCAGCGAACGGGCCTCGTTCCGGGCTGGGATGATGACCGCCACGTCAGATGATCCGGCGCGGGAAGGACACGCCTCGCCGTGGTCGAGACCGGGGACGCGCCAGAGCAACCACCACCCGACGGTCCAACCGAGTGTGACAAGGGCGGCGAGAAACCATCCGGACATTCGGGAACGTGATATTAGTGCTAATCACGCGTGACGAGCCGATCGAGACCATGAACCTGAGCGAGGCCGCCGCACGCCTCGGCGTCCACTACATGACCGCCTACCGGTACGTTCGGCTCGGTCAGCTGCCCGCCACCCAGAGCAACGGGCGGTGGGTCGTCCGACGTGACGCCGTCGACGAGTTGCGGCGGACCCTCGCATCGCCACCGCCGGCGGCGGTTGGCTCCGGCCGCCGTCGCCGCGGCGAGCTGTCCGATCGACTGCTGCGCTTCCTGCGCGAGGCCGACGAACCAGGCGCGTGGACGGTCATTGAACGCGCCCTCGCCACCGGGTACACACCTTCGGAGCTCTACTTGGACTTGCTGGCGCCAGCCCTGCAGACGATCGGCGACCAGTGGGCGAACGGGGAAGTCAAGGTCGACGACGAGCACAAAGTGACGGCCGTCGCCCTGCGCCTCGTCGGGAGGCTGGGCCCCCGGTTCGTACGGCGAGGACGCAAGCGGGGGACAGTGGTGCTCGGGGCGGCGCCGGGAGATCCACACGCGCTGCCCGTCGCCATGCTGGCCGATATCGTCCGCGGCCGGGGTTACCGGGTCGTCGATCTCGGCGGAAACGTGCCGGTCCAGTCATACGTCGACGCCGGCACGAGCGCCGAGCGCATCCTCGCGGTGGGTGTCAGCGTGAGCGACGCCAGCTGCCTGGGGGCGGCGGCGGACGTCGTGCAGGCGGTCCACGAGCGCCTTGGCGTTCCCGTTCTCGTCGGTGGGCCCGCCACCGACGAGCAGACCGGGGCCCATGTCGGTAGCGACGGGTGGGCTCCTGACGCCGAAGCGGCCGGCGACGTCATCGAGCGGCTCCGTGACGCCCAGGACGGCCGGAGTCAGCGGGCGTAGCGCTCGACATAGGCGCCGGTCGGGTCGAATCGCTCGGCTTGGCGCCACGGGTTCATCACCCGGTTCGGACGCGGGTTGTTGCCGGTGCCGGCCACCCACTGCCAGTTGCCGGAGTTGTTGGCGATGTCGCCGTCGACGAGCCAGTCGAGGAAGTGCCGGGCGCCGAGGCGCCAGTCGACGCCGAGGTCGTGCACCAGGTACGACGCACACACCAACCGGGCGCGGTTGTGCATCCAACCCTCCTGTCGCAGTTGGCGCATCCCAGCGTCGACGATCGGGACGCCGGTGTCGCTCTCCGCCCACGAACGGAAGGCGGCTTCGTCCCGGTGCCACCGCTTGGCGTTCGGGCGATAGTCGGCTCGAGGCAGTGATGGGAAGGCGCGCGTCACTTGGAGGAAGAACTCTCGCCATGCCAGCTGGCGGATGAACGGCTCGCCGCCCGGGCGTCCTGTCGCGTCAACCGTGATCTCGAGCGGGGACAGGCAGCCGAAGTGGAAGTACGGGCTGAGGCGCGACGTCTCGTCCCGGGCCAGGTCGTCATGGGCGTCGCCGTACTCCTCGAGATGCCTCGTTCGCCAGTGCCTCCACAGCCGACGCCCCGTGCCTTCGCCGCCCCGCGGTAGCCGCGGCGACGTCATACCGCCGGCCAGCTCAGGTACGCGATCCACGGCCAGTCCGGGTGGCATCGGGACTCGCGATGGCGCCCTTACGACGGGTCGCCGGGCTTGCCTCGACCAGGCGCGGAAGTACGGAGTGAAGACGGCGTAGTGATCACGGCCGGCCGGCTTCAGGACGCCTGCGGGGACGACGGACAAACCGTCGCAGAAGTGCACGTCGAAACGGGCGGTGCCGCGGCCAGCTCGAATCAGCCGCGCCGCCCGATGCTGTGCAAAGGCGCTCACGTCGCGGGCGACGAAGACGCTCGAGGCGCCTGTCTCGGCGGCGACCCGCGTCACGACGTCAACAGTGTCTCCGCTACGGATCAGAAGCTCGCCGTCCCGGGACCTCAGACTGGCTCGTAGATCCTCCAGCGCATCGGTAAGGAAGGCGAGACGGTTCGGTCGGCCGAACGGGCCGGCGACGATGGCCGGGTCCAGCACGAACAGCGGCACGACGGTGCGAGCGTGCCGCAGGGCGGCGTTCAGGGTGGGATTGTCGTGGACGCGCAGGTCACGCGTGAACAACACGACGGCGACGGTTCCGGTGGTCGTCTTCATCACTGTCGCGGCGACAGCCTTCCGCTCGCAAAGGGCCGTTTGTGCACTTCGACGCTAGCGGCTGTCACACCGAGCCAACCGGAGGACTCGGGCTGGCTACTGCGGACGCGAACCGAGTGGCGGCTGTTCGTCGTATCGACGCGCGAACACCTGACTGTTCGAAGGAACAGCCGAGCCGGTATGGCTCGCGACTCAAGGAGACGAGATGGCAGAGGACGCAATCCGCCCCGGCGCGCCCGAAGATGAATCGACGTCCAGTCGGCGTCGCCTCCTGCGCAACGTTGCGCTCGGCGCCGCCGGTGCCGCCGCCGCCAGTGCGGCCGGTCTGGTAGGCGTCCAGTCCGCCGCCGCATCCGACCCCAACGACTTCGACCTCACGCTCCCGACGAATCCCCACGCCGGTCGGACGGGTGCCAACTACACCGGTCCCAATGTGGCGTCGAGCTTCACGATCGAGTCGGGACCGACCGCGGCGAACAACGACACCATCCTGAACGGCAACTTCGCCAACGGCGGGACCGCTCTCATCGGCATTGCCAACAGTGGTGGTCCGCAGGCGATCGGCGTCATCGGGTGGAGCAAGCAGCCGCTCGGCACCGGCCTGGTTGGGTTCACTGGCGGCGCAGGCGCCTACGGCGGCGAGTTCTTCGGCGGCCTGGCTGAGGTGCGGTTGCGACCGGGGGGAGCGGCGCCCATCACCTTGACCAACGCCCACAAGGCAGGCGAGCTGTACGAGGACGAGACCAACACGCTGTGGTTGTGCATCCTCGACGGCACGCCCGGAACCTGGCGCGAGATCGGTGGTGCCACTTCGAGCGGTGCCTTTCACGCCATCAGCCCCAAGCGTGTGTACGACAGCCGCACGGCACCGGCGGGCAAGTTGCAACCGGGTAAGGATCGAACGATCTCGGTGGCCACGTCGGCCAGCGTGGAAGTGGTTCCTACCGGCGCCACCGCTGTCTCGATGACGTTCACCGTGACCGAGACCGAGGGCAGCGGCGGGTTCGTCGCGGTGCGCCCGGCCGGGACTCCGTACGAGGGGACGTCGAGCATCAACTGGTTCGGACCAGGCCAGAACCTGGCCACGACGGTCATCTCGGCCCTCGGCGGCGACCGGCAGCTCAATCTGTGGGGCGGCGTGGCGCCGACCGACGTCGTGGTGGACATAACCGGCTTCTATCGCTGAGCTGGGCGTCCGGCGTCGGTCAGTCGGTCAGAGCGGCGTACCAGTCCCAGTCTCCGGTGTCGGTCGGTGATCGCCACGTGCTGGTCTCGGCGCGGGCCCAGGCGGCCCAGTCGACCAGCAGGGCTTCGTGGTCGAGTTGAAAGCGCAGCGCGAGGGCGTTGATCGAGCGGCGGCCGGCGAATTCGTACGACGACTCGCGGCCCTGCTCGATCATCGTGCGGAGCTCGGCGATGCGCGCGCGGGCTTCGTCTTCGACCGCCTGGAGCGTGGCGTGCAGCTGCTCGAGCGATCCGCCGTCGGCGAAGAAGACCTTGACGAGTGCCTCGAACTCGAGCGTCGGGGGAGCGGAGGGCTCGTCGAGCCAGCCCCGCAACGCCTTCCGGCCTGATGTGGTGATGGCGTACACGGTGCGAGCCCGGTTGCCGGTGTACTCCTCGGCGGCGGTGGCGAACCCGACGTCGACGAGACGCTTCGGCTCCTCGTAGAGCTTCCGCTCAGCGCGCGGCCAGAACCAGCCCAGGCCCCGTTGGACCTGCTTGGCCAGCTCGTAGGTGGTCCACGAGCGGAGGCGGAGCAGGCCGAGCAGGGCGTACGACGTCGTCGTCAATCGCTTCGACACGGAACCACCTTGACATACTGCCCTGGGCAGTGTCTACTGGCACTCGATACTGCACAGGGCAGTATCGGGAGGAGATGAAGAAATGGACACGATCGTGCGGCACACCGACGAGGGCGAAGCCACCTGGTTCCTGAACGGACTCATGACGACCAAGGCCTCGAGCGCCGAGACAGGCGGCGCCTATTCGCTGACCGAGCACCTCGTCACGTCGGCGGCGAACCCGCCCATGCACATCCAGACCGATGAGGAAGAGAGCTTCTACGTGCTCGAGGGCGAGGTGGAGTTCGAGGTCGACGGCTCCTCCGTGCTCGCCCGGCCGGGCAGCTTCGCCTTGGTGCCCCGGGGCGCGGTGCATACGTTCCGCGTCGTGAGCCCGACGGCTCGGATGCTCGTCATCACCTCGGCGCCCCAGGGTGCGCCCGAGGGTGGGCTCTACGAGTTCTTCCGGGAGGTTGGGTCGCCGGCCTTGACCCGCTCGCTGCCGACCCCCGAGGCGCCGGACCCGGTCGTCGTCACCACCGTCGGTGCTCGTCACGGCATCGAGATCCTGCCGCCGCCCGGCGTCTGAGCTGTCGGGCCGGCTTCGGGCGGCCCGCGGGGGCGGGGAGTCGTTCGCTGAGCACGCCCGCCCGGCCCCGGCAATACCACGGTCGGCTGGGCCGGCGACATCGTGGTCGCCGACCCAGCGCGTTCGGTGTTCAGCAGTCGTGGCGGCGGGACTGGTCGGCCTCGGCCGGCTTGTCGCCTTCGAAGAAGTCGCCCGGGTCGAAAGCGAGGCCGCCGCGGACCTTGCCCCGGAAGTCGGTGGTCTTCTGCGACAGGCTGGCGAAGGCCAGATCGGCGCCGGTGCCGTCGGGTGCGA
>DASXAI010000136.1:0-4872 GCA_036406775.1 Acidimicrobiales bacterium | reverse complement strand
ACATAGGCCAGCTTCCACGCCAGGTCGTAGGCGTCCTGGATGCCCGTGTTGCCACCGAAGCCGCCGTTGGGGGGCATCACGTGGGCGGCGTCGCCAGCGAGGAAGATGCGGCCGTCGTGGTAGCGGCGGGCCACGTCGGAGCTGGCCCGCCACCGGGCCACACCGTCGATGCGCACGGGCAGATCGGGGACGCCGGCGCCGGCCCGCACGAGCTCGACGAGCCGAGCCTGTGAGGTGTCGGCGGCGGCGTTGGCGATGTCGGGGTTGGACGCGTCGCCCACGGTGTTCACGACGAGGAACCCCGCCTGGCAGTGCTTGTCGAGCCGGAAGAAACCGCCGAAGGTCGGGTTGTTGATGTAGATGACGCTCAGGGGCTTGCCGAGGAGCTGCGGGGCGAGGTCGGCCGTGAAGTAGATCGTGATGCTGTTGGAGAACACGCCCCGCCCGTCGAACGGGATGCCGAGCGCCTCGCGCTGAAGGCTGTGGGCCCCCTCGGCGGCGACGACGTAGCGCGCCCGAATCGTGCGCGTCTCGGCCGAGTCGACGTCGGCGGCGGTGAGCGTGACGCCGTCGTCGTCCTGCTCGGCCGCGACGACCTCGTGCCCCTCGAGGACGTGCGCGCCGGCGCGCTCGGCGCGGCTGCGCAGGATGGGCTCGAGTCCGGGCTGGCTCACGAACAGGCGCCGGCACGGGCTGAGCCCGTCGTCGACGCCCACGTTGAGGCTCGGGATGATGTCGGCCAGCTTCCGGCCCGAAAGGCTGTCCATGGCGATGATGGCGCCTTCGGGAAGGAACTCCTTCTCCGACTGGGCCCGCACCTCGTCGTCGATGCCGGCGGCGCGGAACAACTCGAGCGTGCGCAGATGGAAGTGGGCGGCACGGGGCAGCGACGATCCGCCTCGGAGGCGCTCGATGGTGAGGGACGGCACGCCGTGCTGGGCGAGGAACATCGCCGTCGACAATCCGACGAGCCCGCCGCCGATGATGGCGACCGGCACGTCGACCCGCTCGTTTGGCACCCGGCCTCCCCTCAGGCGGTGGCCTCCAACCGAGCCAACTCGGCGCGAGCCGCGTCGAGGGCATCGAGATGCTCGTTGATGCGAGCCAGCGTCTCGGCCGCGGGCTCGACGCCCGGGCGCTGCTGGGAGGCGAGGGCGGCGGCGGCGACCCGGTGGGCCAGCCGTTCGAGCTCGCGGACCTGACGGCCCGCGGCCTGGCGGGCGACGAGCGCCTGCGGGCCGCGGAGGCGATCGGCGAAGAGCAGGTCGCGGTCGAGCGTCACGGCGTGCATCTCGATCTCACCGGCGAAGGTCTCCCAGACCGAGTCGGGCTCGGCCCGGCTACGGCGCCGGCGGCGCGGTGGCACGGGCACCGCCAGCCGTACGGCGGCCACGGCCGCGCGCAGGCGGCGATGGAGCCGGCCGCACACCCCGAAGGACGCCGCCCACCGCAGCGGGGGGCGGACCGGATGGCGGACGCTCACCTCGTTGTACTGGCGGATCCGGTGCCAGCCGAACCCGGCCACGGCCGCCGCGCCCAGGATGAACACCAACATCACGATGCCTGCGATGGCAAGGGCCTCGCCCACGACGCCGAGGCTAGCGCCGCCCCGCCGGCAGGAGGCCGGCGCCGGGCTGGAACGACGGGAGCGGCTCGACGACCGACGCCAGACCGCCGTCGCAGTGCTCGAGCCGCACTCGTCCCGCCTCGGCCTCGAGCCAGCCGGCGATGCAGCCGACCTCGTCGGCCACCTCGCACGGCAGCGGGCCGTCGGGCGGCGGCGGCTCCGGACCGACGGCCAACGGCAGGCCCGGCTCACCCGTCCACGTCCGCACCAGCACGCCGTTGCGCACCTCGGCGCCGGCGTCGGTCCCGAACGTCAGCCGCACGACGCCCGCTCGGCGCAGGGCGTCGGTGCGCCGCTGACGGTTGAGGGCGTGGGCGAGGGCGGCGGCCCGGTCGCGCACGTCGGCGGCTTCCTCGAAGCGCTCACTCGCCGCCAGCGCGGCCATGCGGTGGGCGAGGGGCTCGAGCAAGAGCTCGGGTTGCGACGTGAGGCCGCGCGCCGCCCGCACGGCGAGCTCGCGGTACGCCGCCTCGCCGATGTCGCCCGAACAAGGGCACGTGGCCACGCCGAGTTGCGCCGGTGTGCACGGCGCGACGTGCACGGCCAGGCGCGACTGCGGCACGCGCGCCGAGCACCGCCGCAGGGGCACCGCCGAGTGCACGGCGTCGGTGACGAGGCGCGCCACCGCCGCTGACGGCAGCGGCCCGACGTACACGCCGCCGTCGGGTTTGGGTGCCCGCACCACTGCGAGCCGCGGGAATGCATCGTCCATCGTGAGCTTCACGTACGTGTAGCTGCGCCAGCGCTTGGCCACGCGGTTGTAGCGGGGCTGGTGCTCGTGAATCAGGCGGACCTCGGTGACGGCGGCTTCGAGCGTCGTGGCACAGGCCACGTGGCGGATGCCCTGTGTCTCGCGCAGGAGCGGCCCGATCTTGCGCCGGTCGTCACTGGAGAAGTAGGAGCGCACCCGCTGGCGCAGGTTGGTGGCCTTGCCGACGTAGAGCACCTCGCCGCGACCATCGACGAAGAGGTACACGCCGGGCGTGCGCGGCAGCGAGGTGGTGAGGCGCAGCTTGGCCACCTGCGGATGGCCGCCGAGGCGCGGGAGGGCGAGCAGGTCGTCGAGGCCGAGGACGCCCAGGCTGGCGGCCCGCTCGAGCAGCACGTGGAGGAGGTCGGTGGTGGCGAGGGCGTCGTCGAGGGCGCGATGGGTGGGGCGGTGGTCGAGCCGGAGCCGGCTCGCCAGCGTGCCGAGGCGACAGTTGGGCACGTCGTCGCGCAGCAGGCGTTTGGCCAGCGCGCAGGTGTCGACGACGGGGTGGCGCAGGCGGGGCCAGCCGTCGCGCTCGAGGGCGGCGTTGAGGAACGAGACGTCGAACCGGATGTTGTGGCCGACGAGCACACAGCCGTCGGCGAACTCGATGAACGCCGCCAGCACGGCTTCGATGCGCGGCGCCGGCGTCACCATCGACTGCGTGATACCGGTGAGGACCGTGATCTCGGGCGGGATGGCGGCGCCCGGGTTCACGAGCGTCTGGAACGTGCCGAGGCACTCGCCGCCGCGCACCTTGACCGCGCCGATCTCGGTGATGTTGCACGTGGCCACCGTGGCGCCCGTGGTCTCCAGGTCGACGACGCAGAACGTCGTGGCGGCCAGGGGCGTGCCCAGGTCGTCGAACGAGCGCTGCACAGCCGGACGCTAGCCGAACATCTGTTTGTGTGTCAAACACACGTTCGCCCGTCCGATCGTGTCGGCGGATCGGCGCGAAACCGACGCGAGGGTCCGACAGGTAGGGGACGGGTCGCCAGGCGGCCCCGTACCATGACGTCATGGCGGTCCGCTACCGGTGCGCATCGTGCGGGAACCTCACCCGGTTCGACGTCGTCATGACGCGCCGCACCAAGGCGTTCCACCACTACTCGATGGGCGGCGAGCTGGCCGTCGAGGACGAAGAGGTGTTGGAGGAGCTGGTGGAGGCGGTCACGTGCCGGTGGTGCGGGCCGTCCGGCCACGTGGCGGTGGCCCCGGAGGGCGGGGCGGGGCCGTGACCGAGCGTCGCCCGGTAGAGGAGCCGCTGCGGGGTGCCATCGAGCTGGCCTTCGCCGTGGCGGTGGCGGGGGCTCGGATGCGGCCGCCCGTGCCCAGCCCGGCGTCGCTCAAGCCGTACCTCCGCTTCCAGAAGCTGCCGCCCGCGGCCCTCGGTCCGGTGCGCCGCGCCATCGAGGCCGACGAGGAGTTCCGCCAGCGGGTGGCCACCGTCGCCACCGAGGAGCTCGTCGGCCGGGCCGGCGTGCTGTGGCTGGCGCGCCCCGACGGCTGGGAGGACGAACTGGCGGGCGTGCTCGACGCCGAGGCCCAGGACACCACGGCCGCCGCCGACGCCCGCGCCGGCCGCGCCGCCACCAAGCGGGCCGACGCGGCGGAGGCGGCCGCCCGCCGGGCCACGGGCGAGCTGGCCGCCGCCCGCGCCGAGCTGGCGACGGCCGTCGACCGCCGGCGGGAGCTCGAGGCGGGCCAGGCCCGGCTGGATCGGCGCATCGCCCAGCTCGAGATCGAGCTCGGGGGGGCCCGACGCCGGCTCGAGCAGGCCGAGGTCGATGTGGCCACGGCGTCCGAGCGCGTCGTCGCGGCCGACGAGCGCACGGGCGATGCCGAGGCCCGCCTGGCCATGGTGGAGGCCCGCCTGAGCGAGGCCGAGGCCCGCGCCCAGGTGGCCGAGGCCGCCCTCGAGCTGGCGCGGCGCGGCGCGGAGGCGCCGCCCCCCGCACCGGGCCCGCCCGCCGAACGCGAGGTACGACGCGACGACGAGGGGCTCACGGCCGCGCTCCGCGACGCCGCCGCCGCGACGGCGCGTCTCGGCGAGGCGCTCGCCGCCGCCGCCGAGGCCATCGCCCCCGCCGCCCCGGGGCCACCGGCACCGCCGGCCCCGCCCGCTCCCGCCCGGCGCGCCAGGCGCCAGCCCCTCGCCCTCCCGGGCGGCGTCTTCGCCGACACCGTGCAAGCCGCCAGCCACCTGGTGCGCCAGCCGGGCGTCACCCTCGTGGTCGACGGGTACAACGCCGCCAAGCTCGGCTGGCCGGACGAAACGCTGCCGCTGCAACGGGAGCGGCTGCTCGACGCCCTCGACGAGCTCGTCGCCCGGCACGGCACGGCCGTCCACGTGGTGTTCGACGGCGCCGACGTACCGGTCGCGCCGCTCGGTCGACGCCGGCGGATGCACGTCGAGTTCTCGCCGCCTGGCGTGCCGGCCGACGACGTGATCGTCGACCTCGTCGCCGCCATCCCCGCCGACCGGCCGGTGATC
>DASXAI010000135.1:0-1521 GCA_036406775.1 Acidimicrobiales bacterium | reverse complement strand
TGGCCGAGGGGCTGTCGAACGCCGAGGTGGCTCGTCGTCTGTACATCTCGCCCAAGACGGCGGCCGTGCACGTGTCGAACATCCTGATGAAGCTGGGGATGTCGAGCCGGGCCGAGGTGGCGGCGTGGGCCGTCCGTTCGGGCCTCGTCGGCCCCGAACCGGCGGCGTCCGGCTCCGCCGTGCGCCGCCGGGCTGCGGGAGAACCGATTGCTGAGCGGAGCGAGTAGGAGGTCGCCGAAGCGCAGCGGCGGCGGCCGACGAAACGAGGTGGCACGCGGCCGTTGATGTGGTTGACTGTGACCACCAGAGAAAGGAGGTGGTCCAGCTGAACGGTGAATGTTGTGGGACCCTGGAGGTGGCTGGCCGCTAGACGGCTCGCTGGACCACCTGGCGAAAACCCGCCATCCACCCTCGTCAGGCAGCCCGAGCTGGTCCCCCGGGCGTTTCCACCCCTGAACGAGAATCTCTAGCGAACTCGTCGCGACGGGAGCGTGCCTTCGGGTGCGCTCCCGTTGTCCTTCCCTCGCCCGGTAGGGTCGCCTCGGTGGACAGGCCGGCGCGGTTCGAGCACTTCCAGTTCCTCGGCGACAAGCGGAATCAGCTCGTGCACGACGTCGACGCCTGTGACGCCCCGGAGATCATCGCCGAGCTGATGGCGGCCGAGACGTACGTCTGTTTCGCACCTGACGCCCTTCCTGAGGCCCGCAACCGCGGATACCGGTTGTGCGGTCGCTGCGCCGGCGTCCGCTCGGCTCACGCCCGGAGCTGACCGCCTCGGCGTGAACGGGTGGTTCGAGTCCGACGGCCTCAAGCTGGCCCGCTATCTGGCGCTCCCGGCCGGGCGCGCCCTGTGGCCGGGCGGCGGCCGCCGGCCCGGGCTCATCATGTGCCACGGCTTCCCGGTAGGGCCGATCGACGCCCGCCATTCCGCCGGCACCTTCCCCGAGCTGATGGACCGCGTCGCCAACGAGATGGGTTGGCTGGCGATGACGTTCACGTTCCGAGGCTGCGGGGAGAGCGAGGGGAACTTCTCGCTGGCGGGCTGGCTCGACGACCTCGGTGCCGCCATCGACCACCTCGAGCAGACGTGCGGTCCTGACGGCGTCTGGCTGGTCGGCAACTCGACGGGCGGCTCGCTGGCCGTCTGCGTCGCCGCCGACGACCCCCGCATCCGCGGCATCGCCTTGCTCGGTGCCCGCGCCGACTTCGACGACTGGGCCGGCCAGCCCCGCCGCTTCCTCGACCACGCCCGCGACATCGGCGCCGTGCGTGACGTGAACTTCCCGCCCAACTTCGAGCGCTGGGCCCGCGAGCTCCGGGCCTTCCGGCCGCTCGACGCGGCCAAACAGTTCGCACCGCGGCCGCTGCTCATCGTGCACGGCGATGACGACGACACCGTGCCCACCGTCGACGCCAAGTTGTTCGCCCAGGCTCACGGCTCGGCCGAGCTGCGGGTCGTCGAGGGCGCGGGGCACCGGCTGCGCCACGATCCACGGGCCGTGGCGGTGCTCCTGGGCTGGC